>JAPHUI010000013.1 GCA_026193755.1 Ignavibacteriaceae bacterium
ACCAAATCTAATTTTCTCTATCTCAAAGTAATGTTCAATGGCTTCTATTTCCTCAATTAGCGGAACTTCTGAATTGTTTTTTGTTGTTAATGAATATCTATAAAACTCCGAGAGTTTAGTAACCATCTCTTCTGCTTTAACTTGATTCGAGCGAATCAAAGCTCTTAGAGAACTGAATGAATTAAAAAGAAAATGAGGATTCACTTGGTAACGCAGCATTTGCAGTTGAGCACTCTGAGCCAGCAGGTCCAGTTTTTCGGCTCTATCCCGCTCTCTAGACCAGTCCAGCCAAAATTTAATTCCAAAATAAAGTAGGCTCCACGTTGTCATTAAAGGAAATACTCCTGTCATTCGTTGCGCCATGTAATTTAAGCTAAATATAATTTCTAAATATTGATCAAAAAGCTCAGGGTTTAATGATAAAAAAATGAAATGAGCCGTATAGTATAAAATAATTGAAGATATTAAAGAAATAGATAATATAAATCCCAGCACAAATAGCAGTTGTTTATGCTTATAGTGAAAGCGTTTATAAATAAACCTCAAACCAATAGTAATAACAAAACCCACAGCCCATTGGATTGCGTTACTAAAAAAATTATGCCAGCTATCAAGAACGTACTCTGGGCTTACAATGAATGAATCTGCTGCAATTAAAAGTATCCATCCCACTGCATTAAAAAACCAAAATGAGGGGTATCCTCTTTTTGCAGCAATTTTATTAAAAAAATTTTCTGGTGAATGCTGAAACATATCTTTCTATAAGTGATGGTATTCCACAATCAATTATGTGTTGCAAAAGTACAGTGATAGTAATTTATTACAAACCAATATTTATTTAAGAGGTTGTATTATTACTCAAAAGATCATTAACAGCTTCAAGAAATATTATAATTCATTTATTTGACTGATTTGCTGAAAGTTAATATTTGGAAACTTTCCCTCAGTATCACTCCCATAATCAAAACAATCCAGTTGATCGCTTAAATAATTGTGCTGCCTTTTACAAAAAAACCATTTTAAAAAAGGAAACCGACGTTTAATTTGCTTTAATAATAATGCAAACCAATAATATTTTATGAACAGAAAATATCTGTCTAAAACAATTCAGCCCATCATATTTTGTGTCATTTTACTCGGGGCTGTATCCAATGCACAAAATTTACTTAATAATCCAGAAAGTATTGTATTCGATTCTGACCGGAATCGGTATCTAGTTTCAAATTGGGGAGATGGGTCGATTGTTCAAATAGACAGTAACGGAGTTCAGAGTTATTTCAGCACTGCAATTCAAAAAAGGTATAATGTAGCTGGACTATATATATTTGGTGATACATTGCTAGCGGCCTCAGGGGATACGTTAAATTCTGATACAACAGGAAAGGGTTTAACCGGATTTAATTTAAAGACCGGTGAAATTATCTTTCATATTCCTATCCCGGGGATAGGACTTCCTAATGATATCACTTCAGATAAAGATGGTGCCATTTATCTAACTGATTATTGGGATGATAAACTTTATAAAATTAAAAATCACACACCTTCTGTCTACATCAGTAAAGGAATACTTGGATATCCAAACGGGATGGTTTATGATAGCGTAAATAACCGATTATTGATATTATCCGTAATGGGTCCGGGTGCACCAATTATAAGTGTTGATTTAAATGATTCTTCTGTTACGACAGTAATTAACACAGAATTAAATGGTACTGATGGGATAGCGATGGATAAGGCAGGAAGGATTTACATATCTGAATGGACAACCGATCAAATTTTTATGTACGATAGTAATTTCAATGATCCGCCGGAAGTGTTCTCCAAGGATCATAACGATCCAGCAGATATTTACTATGATAAAATCAATCACCTACTAGCGATTCCTAATTTCACCTCAAATACTATCGATCTGGTTACCATATATCCCAAATCTGGTTCCGAATAGAAATTAAGGTATTATTTCACCCTTTGAAAAAACACTTCCATTGATCTCTTAAATAACCAAACTACCACTCATAAAAGAGAAGCAACATATAATAACTACGTATTTTATTTTTCTTATGAGTTATCAATGCTTTGTAAACATTTTGCAGATGCTTGTGCAGAAAACAGTATAATTAAAATTAGAAACAATTAATAAGCTACTATTATTAAAGGTAGACTATGAAAACTAAAACTAATTATTTCGTAGTAGTACTTGTAGTTCTTTTCACTTCAGTTTCATTCGCACAAATCTCTTTTATCAAACACACAATTGATGGTAACTTCTCAGGTGCAGCCTCTGTTTATGCAATAGATGTTAACGGAGATAGCTTGATTGATGTTCTTGGTGCGGGGGGAGGTGCTAATTCGATTACAATGTGGAAAAACGATGGCAACAATCCAATTTTCTGGGAAGAACAGGCAGTTGTTAATAACTTCCAGGTGGCAAGTTCGGTATTTTCGGTTGATCTCGATAATGATGGTGACAACGATGTTTTAGGTTCTGCATGGATGGATGATGAAATAGCTTGGTGGAGTAATAATGGAGGTAATCCGGTAGAATGGACAAAACAGCCGATTGATCAAAATTTTGACGGTGCTCAGGAAATTTATGCGACAGATATAGACGGTGATGAAGATATTGATGTACTCGGTGCAGCTATGAACGGTAATCAAATTGTTTTATGGTATAATAACGGTGAAACTCCTATCACCTGGTCGAAACAAATAATTGCTGAAAATTTTGACTGGGCACGTTCCGTTTACGCTCTGGATGTAAATGATGATACAAGGATAGATATTCTAGGTGCAGCTTATTCGGTAAATAAGATTTCGTTATGGATTAATAATGGTGATTCAACCTGGACTGAACAAGTAATTGATAGTAATTTTCCCGGTGCGCATAAAGTTTACGCGTGCGATATAGATAATGATAATGATATTGATATTCTGGGGGCAGCACATTTAGGAGATGAAGTTGCATGGTGGGAAAATGAAGAAGGGAATCCGATTCAGTGGACAAAACATACAATTGAACAAAATCTTGATGGTGCTATTTCAGTCTACGCGTGTGATATTGATAAAGACGGAGATGCCGATGTTTTGGGTGGTGCGGAAGTCGCAAACGATGTAACCTTATGGTTAAACAATGGAGATTCTCCGGTTACCTGGACAAAGCAAACCATAGATTGCGACTTTGCAGGTGCGTGGGGAGTATTTGCAGAAGATATTGATAATGATAGTACTATTGACATTATCGCTGCTGCCTCAATAGCTAATGATATAGCGTGGTGGGAAAATGATGGTATAGTAGGTATTAATGATCAGCCAAATTTTCCAAGTAAAATAAAACTTTTTCAAAATTATCCCAATCCGTTTAATCCATCAACAAAAATTAAATATCAAATTCCCAAGCTAAGTTTTGTATCGCTTAAAGTTTATGATGTACTGGGAAATGAAATAGCAATATTAGTTAATGAAGAAAAACCTGCAGGAAATTATGAAGTTGACTTTTCGGCCACAGGCGGATCCGCCTCAGGAGGGAATGTCTATAATCTTCCAAGTGGAATCTACATTTACAAACTGAATGCTGGAAAGTTTACAAAAACAAATAAGATGATTTTGCTGAAATAAAGAAGTATTAGACATACAAGAGGTTTAAGATGAATGAAAAAAATATTAAATATGTGAAACAATTATTGAGCAAGCTTGTTTATCAGATTTTTATATTCTTACTTCCTGTTACAGTATATTCTCAAAACCTGCTCAATGGTCCGAATGATATTGTATTTGATTCATTGAACAACCGCTATCTTGTTGCCAACTGGGCCGGGAATAGCATTGTTGCCATAGACTCCCTTGGCAATCAATCCTATTTTCGGAGTAATATTACCCATGCTCATGGCATGGAAATAAAAGACAGCATCTTGTTTGTGGTTAGTTATCGCAATCTGTTATTAATAGATTTATATTCATCCTCCACTATCAATAGTATTTTTGTGCCCGGGTCTGAATATCTTGGTCACATCGCACTTGACTCGTCGCATTATGTATATGTTACTGACTGGTCTGCAAAAAAATTGTTTAGAATTAATATCAATGACCAAACCTCTGCGACTCTTCATACTCTGGATCCCATACCCGGGGGGTTATCCTATGAAGTAAACAATAACAGACTCATACTATTAATTTTTGTAGATAATGCACCTATTCTCGCATATAACTTAGCTAGCGGGAACATTGATACGGTTAGAAACACAAATATAAATGAGCCGGATGCTATATGCAGAGATTTAAATGGTAACTACTATATAACCTCATTTGCCGATAATATTGTTTATAGATTTGACAGTAATTTCGCTTTCAACCCCGAAATAATTTCAACCGGTCATAGCGAACCATCGGGGATAGGGTATAATATGTCCGATAACATTATTGGTGTAACAAATTATAATATCAACAGAGTTGATCTTATCAATCTAAGTCCGAACAACCTTGATTTTCAACTTAACAATACCCCAATCGATTTTGTTCTCTTTCAGAATTATCCCAATCCTTTTAATCCGACCACAAAAATCAATTTTCAAATTCCTGAATTAAGCTTTGTTACACTTAAAATTTATGATGTTTTGGGAAATGAAATTGCAACTCTTGTTAATGAAGAAAAAGTGGGGGGAAGTTATGAGGTCGAATTTAACGCAACTGGATTACCAAGTGGAATATATTTTTATCAATTAACGGTAAGTGAGAATATCACTATAAAAAAGATGGTACTTCTCAAATAAAAATGAAGTACTACAATTAAAGTTAGTGAACATTAATTTTTATCATTATAAAAAGAGCTTAAGTATGTACAATCCTATACATTTTATATTTAACGTTTTTCTTCTCGTTTTATTAATATTCTTTCCTGTTTTAGGTCAAATCAATTTTTGGGAAGGGACTGTTGACAATAATGTTCACGGTGTTGGTGGTATTTTCACTTGCGATCTTGATAACGATATGGATATTGATATTCTAGGCGCTAGTCTTCAGGATAATCAAATAATCTGGTGGAGAAATGATGGTGGCGAACCAATTATCTGGACTAAAATTATAATTGGCTCTAATGTGGGAGAAGCGCATTCAGTTTATGCAGCAGATTTTAATGGTGATAATCTTAAAGATGTTGTTGGTGCAGCTTATGTAGGAACACCCGGTATTGCTTGGTGGCGAAACAATGGCGGTAATCCGGTTACTTGGACAAAATTTACAGTGGCTAATAACTTTATAAATGCGCACGAAGTCTGTGCATATGACCTTGATAAAGATAATGATATGGATATCCTCGGGGCATCTTCGGATCTGAATAGAATAGCGTGGTGGCGTAATGATGGCGGTGATCCTATTGTATGGACTGAACAAATATTAAGTAATAATGTAACCTTAGCTAAATCTGTTACTGTTGGTGATCTGGATAGAGACCAAGATAATGATGTTATTGGTGTTTCTATAGCAAACAACGATGTTATCTGGTGGCGTAACGACGGTGGACAACCAATTCAATGGACTCAATTTTTAGTTGACGGAAATTTCGGAGGGGCACATAGAGTGCAGGCCGTTGATTTAAATGATGATTCTAATCTTGACATTTTAGGAGCAGGCTATTTAAGCCATCAAATAGCTTGGTGGCGAAATGATGGAGGTGATCCAGTAGTATGGACAAAGCAAGTTATTGAAAGTGGCTTTACCAATGCTTGCATAGCTTATGCAATTGATCTTGATGGAGATAATGATAAAGATGTAATTGGAACCGGACAGGGCATAAATCAAATAGCCTGGTGGAGAAATGATGGTGGCGAACCGATACAATGGACAAAGTTTATCATCACTAATAATTTCACTCGTCCCTGGCCTTTGTATGCAGACACTCTTAATGATGATGAAAAAATAGATATTGTAGTTGGAAGCAGCCACAATGGTAGTAATCTAGTAAAGTGGTGGCGAAATGAAGGTATATCAGGAATAGAAGATAAGCCATCTTCCCCAACTGCAATCAAGCTTTTCCAAAATTATCCCAATCCTTTCAATCCAAGCACAATAATAAACTATTCAATTCCAAAATTAAGTTTTGTTACCCTCAAAGTTTATGATGTTTTAGGTAGTGAAGTTGCTACTCTGGTTGAAGAAGAAAAATTCGAAGGGAATTACTATTTACAATTTAGTGGAGCGGGGTTACCAAGTGGCATTTATTTCTATCAACTGAAAGCAGGAAGCTTTGTTGAAACAAAGAACATGTTATTATTAAAATAATTTTTATAATTAATAAATATGATGGAGTTCTGAAATGAAAAAATATTACATTGTTCTTTTAGTAATTTTTTTCAGTGAGTACACTGTACCAATCTATTCTCAATATCAAAATGTACAAGTGGGAGTTCCTGTTAATATCTATGAACCGGAAGAACCTTCAATCGTGATAAATCCTAATAATACAAATCATATACTTGTCGGATCCAATACTGATAATTACTACTATTCTACAAATGCCGGTTTAACATGGCAACATGGTTTCCTGTACTCTTCATTTGGAGTTAGTGGCGATCCTTATGTACTTGCTGACCAAAATGGTAACTATTATTACTTCCACCTTGTACCGGATATGAGCCGGGTGGTATGTCAGAAAACTTCTTCTCTTGGAGGAAGCTGGTCCAATGGTTCATATACAGGTGTGAATGGGACAAAAGATAATGATAAAGAGAGGGCAGTA
>JAPHUI010000347.1 GCA_026193755.1 Ignavibacteriaceae bacterium
ACCTTTTCCATCCGAAGCATTTTCCCCGTTGGCAATTACAAAATCTGCTTTGTATTTCTGAATGAGTCCGGGAAGCCACGTTTGAACGAGATCCATTCCTGGTTTTCCAACTATGTCACCTATGAAGAGAATATTAATTGTGGGCATATATGTATGAATTTTTAGTGCAAAATATATCTATAATCGTGGAAAGTTCACAGGGTGAGACACATAGTTCAATAAAAAGTCAATTTGATTATAACTGAAGAATAATATTTTAGGGCTATATCTCACTATCTTAAAATGTATAACTAGCAAATCAGGAATAATAACTGATAAATTCCTTTCCATTTAAAAGTAAGAAAACAACGTTTCCTTTATTTCTCGAATAAATTCATAATAATTGGATGGAATAAATTTACGATCAGAATTGCTTGAAACAATAATGGATTTGAGTTCATCATTCCCATTCAGGGCATATTTAATTTGAGTGGAAGAAGATGGCCACATCGGAGCCTTTATGTAAGGTATTTTCTCAGGATATTCTAAAAAGTTATAATTTGAAAATATTCTATCTATATTCTTGATTTCATTTTGATTTAATCTATTAACAGACAATAAAATCTCATCCGTCCCATATACAATAGAATATTTTTCTATCCTACCATCAAAATAAAGTATAATTCGGGAACCTAATTTGTCCCCTACTCTTAAAACATCTCTTGATTCCGTTCGTGCATACATAAGTTTAATGTTATTTTCAATTGGGCTTTCTACTTGTGGGAATAAAAATGTACTAAAGAAAAAGAAATGAATTATTAGAGATGTCGGACTTAATTTGTTTTTCATACTCTTTAATTACTACGATTGAAAAGAATAATTTATTTCAACTGACATTTTATATGTAATAAGAATGATTTTAGAAAACCCTCAATTAAATTTAAGCTGCTCTGAATCTCTTGTCAAATCATTTAAAGATACTTAATCCATCATTATAATTTTGAAAGTGAGTTGGATTAGCTTTAGATTTAGTGTATGATTACATCAGAACTTCCTGCCACGCCTCTAGAAGAAGCTGAATTCAGCGTACTGGATGTTGAAACTACAGGACTATCTGCAAGAAATAATCGTGTAATTGAAAT
This sequence comes from Ignavibacteriaceae bacterium, assembly GCA_026193755.1. Taxonomy (GTDB): domain Bacteria; phylum Bacteroidota; class Ignavibacteria; order Ignavibacteriales; family Ignavibacteriaceae; genus IGN2. The sequence continues at coordinate 1,122 of JAPHUI010000347.1, forward strand.
TGGTATTGTTAAAGTCAAGAATCTAAAAATAGCAGATAAGTATTCAACACTGATTAACCCTGGTTGCGATATTCCATACTTTATTACGCAGTTTACTGGCATATCCAACGGCGACGTAGCTTACTCGCCAAGCTTTAATGACACTGCAGAGGAAATTGAGGAATTTATTGGTAATTCGATTATAAGCGGGCACAACTTAAGCTTTGATGAAAATTTTTTACGCTATGAATTCATACGCAATGGATACGAACCTTTAAGTAATCTTACAGTCTGCACATTAAAGTTATCGAGAAAAGTTTTTCCCTCGCTAAAGAGTAAATCTTTGGCTTCGGTTACAGGATATCTTAAAATCCGAAATAAAGATTCACACCGTGCTCTTTCAGATGCAGAAGCTACAGCTAAAATTCTAATAAAACTTATTATGAAATTATCGAAGGAAGACGGAGTTAAAACTCTTCAGCATCTTATTGAATATCAATCTTCGATCATTCCTTCAAATCAGCTTATAAAGCTGCCAAAGGGAATTCACGATGCTCTTTATTCCCTGCCCGATTCTCCCGGTGTTTATTATTTTCTGAATAAAAAAGATGAGGTGATTTACGTAGGTAAAGCTAAATCATTAAAAGGTCGCGTGCGAAGTTATTTTGCAGCAACTGCTGTTGGTAAACCAAAAAGGATTGTAAAACAGGCAGCAAAAATAAAAACTGAGATTACTAATTCAGAACTTACAGCTTTACTTCTAGAAGCAGAGAGTATAAAAGTTATAAATCCAAAACATAACCGCCAGCTAAAAAAATATGGAAATAAATATTTTATCAGGATAAACAAAAGCAACAAGTATCCGAAGCCGGAAATATCAAGCAGTTTTGATTTTGATGGTAACGATTATTTCGGATTGTTTGTTTCGCGGAGGAAAGCAGAAGTGGTTCTTAATATAATCGATAAAACATTTGCTTTGCGTGAGTGCAATGAAAAGGAATTTAAAAAAGGTAAAAAATGTTTTCTCGCAGATATTGAAAGATGTACTGCACCTTGTGCTAAAAAGAATGATCCGGATTATTTTGATGAACTTGAAAAAGTTTATGAGTTTCTTTCCGGAGGCAACCAGTCAGCACTGGACAGGATGCTGAATAAAATGAAAGACTATTCTTCAAAAGAAAAATATGAAAAGGCTGCCGAGACAAAAGAAGTTATAGATTTAATACTTTCTCAGACACACAAATCCTCATTGCTGGCAGAACCGGTAAATAAGGCAAATGTATTATTTGAAATTGCTGAGGGCATCAATCACGATTACATACTTCTGCTGGAAGGTAAATATTTTATTAAGAAAGAAGATGTAAATAGGAAAGACAACTTTGAATCAGCAATAGATGATTATTACTCAAACACTATCCGAACAGACATTAACCCGACGGAAGAAGACCTGGAGAAAATGAAAATCTCTTTGAATTGGTTAACAAAAAATAGAAACAAAGTTAGAATTTTTTATTTGAAGGATTTCGACTCAAAAGAAGAGTTATTTGGTGCTCTGTCAAGTAATAAAGCTTCTTCGAAAAAATCTTATAGAAATTTTAACATCAAAAAGCTGGCAGTCAGTAAATTGAGCCATGATGAAGAATACTTCGACTAAACTAAATAAAATTCTGAACAACAAAACTTCTGGTTCTTCAGAAATAGTAGCTCTTCTAAATAAATACTTTCTCTCAATCAGAAATAACTCTACCCAAATCAAAGGGTCGATTAAACTTGCAAAAAATAAGCTTGGACATTTTGAGATTGTAAATTCTTATTTAAATGAATTCAACAAAATTTTAAGTAAAAGGAATAAAGCAGGTTTAGGAAATTTTCTTGAAGACTATTCAAGAAAAGAAAATGAGAAAATAGAAATTATTTTCAACAAAATTTATCCGACTCTTAAAAGTATTCGAAGTGTAATCACTTTATCTCGAAGCAAAACAGTAATTGATATATTAAAATCATTACACATACACAAGAAAAATAAAACTCTCAAGGTCGTTGTTTGCGAGTCGAGACCCAAAAATGAAGGGAGATTAACTGCTCAGGAATTAGCAAAAGCTGGAATAAATGTTGAAGTAATTACAGATGCGATGATGGGAATTTTTGTACCGAAAGTAGATGCCGCAATTATTGGAGCAGATTCAATTCTAAAAAATGGCAAGGTCGTAAATAAAGTCGGAAGCAAAGCATTAGCATTGTTCTGCATAGAGTGCAAAAAACCATTTTATGTAGTTACAACACAATCAAAATTTTCTAACAGAAATAATTTCAACTCAAAAAAAGAAAACCCAAAAGAAGTTTGGGATAAGTTATCAAAGAACTTAAATGTGAGGAATATCTATTTTGAAGAAGTCGATAAAAAGTACGTCACTAAAAT
>JAPHUI010000425.1 GCA_026193755.1 Ignavibacteriaceae bacterium
ATTTCGGAATTATTATCAAACAGTAATCCAAAATTTACCTATTATTCTGACTTCGATAGGTCTTCAGTAAATTCAATTGATGTGGATAAGTTCGATAATATATGGATTTCATTCCATGGCAGAACAGTTTACAAGTTTAACAGGCAGCAAAATCCTTTTCTTTGGTATCATCACATTGAGGATAATCTAAATAGTCTAAGTCAGAGTAGCGTTACTATGGTACAGGAAGATAGATCCGGAAATATTTGGTTCAATACAGATGGTTTAGAGCGATACGATCCTGTAAACGGTAAGTTCACTCATTTTAAATATGATCCTGATAATCCTAATGGATTAAGTTCGCCTTTTGTTACAAGTATCAGTGAGGATAAATACGGCTATTATTGGATAGGTACAGAAAAAGGTATAAACCGATTAAATCCTAAAACCGGTGTTTTTAATCATATCTTTTCAAACCCACAAGATCTATCAGGAAACGTTATTAGTGAAGTATTGATCAGTAAATCGGGTGATCTATGGGTATCGTCACCCAAGACAGGTTTGCAATTATACAACATAGAAAAAAATAAATTTTATTCTTTTGATCTGGATACCACTAGTACAGAGGATGAAGGAACAGGTATTTACGAGGATCATACCGGAATACTCTGGTGTAACACATATACTTATGGCTGTTTTGCTGTTAAGATTAAAGACTACAAAATCGAAAGTGTTAAACACTATATCCACGATCCAAATAATAGAAATAGTCTCAGTTGTAATTTAGTGGAAGATATAATCCGTACCCGGATTATTGATACCAATGCTGTATGGATTGCAACAAATATCGGTTTAAACCGACTTGATTTGAAAACAGAAACATTCACACATTTCTATGTTGAAGATGGTTTACCATCAAATTTTATATTAAAGGTACTTGAAGATAATGATGGAAATATTTGGTGTGCTTGCTCAAATGATATTGCAGTTTATAATATCAAAACTGGTAAAATTAGTAGTTACGGTGCGGGTGACGGTATGCCTTTTACAGGTTTTGGTAGCAGACCACAGAACGCCTGTAAGACTGCTGACGGACAATTGATTTTTAGTGGCGGTTCCGGGTCACTTGGTTTCTACCCGGATCAATTAAAACAAAATATGCAGATACCAACAATTTATCTGACTGATTTCAAAATTTTCCACGAAAGTGTTAAGCTGGATACTTCAATACAATTTATTAAAACAATTGAACTCCCTTTTGATCAAAACGTTTTTTCATTTGAATTTACTGCATTGAATTTTACTAATTCAGAAAAAAATCAATATGCATATAAGTTAGAGGGATTTTATGATGATTGGATTTATATAGGTCATGAAAGAGTTGTAAGTTTTACTAATATAGAACCGGGAGAATATGTTTTTCGAGTGAAGGGTTCCAACAACCACGGAGTATGGAATGAGACGGGTGCTTCAGTAATGATTATTATTACACCACCCTGGTGGGCAAGTGCCTGGGTATATATTTTCTATGCGATTGTATTTCTTAGTATTATCTACTTTACCTGGAAACTTCAGCTTAAACGAATTAGAATAAAGCACGATTACGAGATGAGTAAGTTTGAATCTAATAAAATGCACGAATTAGATAACTTAAAGTCCAGATTCTTTGCAAATATATCTCACGAGTTTAGAACACCTCTCACACTGATTCTAGGTATATCAAAAAAGATTTTGGATAAAGCAAAAGACCAGGTATTTAAAGATGATATAGGCATAATAAAAAGAAACGCCAACAGGCTCAACGGGTTGGTAAATCAGTTACTGGATCTATCTAAACTTGAATCCGGGAATATGACTTTGCGAATCTATCCTCAAAATATTATTCCATTGCTGAAAGGATTAGTATTATCCTTTGCATCATTTGCGGAGAGGAAAAGAATTACGCTGAAGTTTAATTCGGAAGAGGAAGAAATAGTTGCATACATAGATAAGGACAAAGTTGAGAAGATAGTCACCAACCTTTTATCAAATCCATTTAAGTTTACGCCCAAGGGAGGGAGAATAGAATTTGGTGTAAAGAAAACAGATGAAAATGTTGAATTGGTAATATCAGATACAGGAATAGGAATTTCTCCCGATAGGATTAATAAGATATTTGATCGATTTTACCAGGTGGATAGTAGCCACACAAGAGAACAGGAAGGAACAGGACTGGGATTAGCACTTACGAAGGAGCTTGTAGAATTGCACAAAGGACAAATCGAGGTAGAGAGTAGTGAAGGTAAAGGCAGTACTTTTATAGTTACACTTCCATTAGGGAAAGTGCATCTAAAACCAGAAGAGATTATTGAAGGAAAATTAGAAGGTGAAGATGCTATTCCTGAGGAACTTGAACTAAGTAC
>JAPHUI010000011.1 GCA_026193755.1 Ignavibacteriaceae bacterium
ATTTAGAATCTTATTAAACATTTTTATTCAGCAGAATTTTCAACCGGATATTTTGCATTTGTCCAATCCACCCATCCACCAAAAAAAACATAAATCTTTTTATAACCCATTTCAAATAATAGATTTCCTAATAATATGCTCAGGTCGCATTCAGTACCGGCACAATATATTACTAAAGGTTTTTCTTTGAGTAATTGCTCAAGTTTTTGTTTATGATTATCGAAATCATCAAATGGTATATTTATTGAATTTTTAATGTGACCTGCTAAGTAATCGCCTTCATCTCTGGCATCAACAAAAGTAATTCCTTTTTTAAATAAAGCGTAAGCCTGATCCAGTTTAATAGCCTTTGGTTCAGTGAACACCACATCTTCAGTCTTATTTTTATTCTCAGTTTCTCGTTCATTTTTCTCGATGGTTTTCTCGTCAATCTTTTTTTCTACTGTTTTGCCATCAACCCTGGTAAGTTGATTGCTATCGGGAGGCTTTATGGAATTTAGTTTGATTGTATCTATAATTGTTGATGCGGAGTCCCTAGTTATTTCATTAAACAGTGAGTCAGAAGCCCATTTAAGTTCAAGCTTTTCTCTGATCAGTGGGATTCCTGCTGGATTGAAATAATTAATGAAAATTCCCAAAAGGGAACTTGTAATCAGGATGCCAAATATTTTTTTAAATTTTAAAATTGAATTATTTCCTCTTTAAATTCTTTTAAGATATTAGAAGTGTAAACAAACTAATAAATTTTACTTTATTTCTTATAATTTTTTTTTTTAATTTCTAATTATTAACGGGCTAAAGTGAAAAATTAACTGGTATTTGACTCTTTTTCTTTTTGTAAAAGTACCTAAGAAAGGCCAATTAGACAAGAATATTTTTTTCACTTTCCGGAAATATATAAAGATCTTTTCTCTGAATTGGTAACCATTTAATAATTTTATTTTAAATAGAAGCATGTTACAGTAATTTTTCATTCTCCTTTCATAGTGATTGTCTCATTCAGATGTGTTTGGATTTTGTTTTTTTTTTGGATTTAATAAAATGAAGTAACTGTAACTAAATTCATTAATCAAGCTGTCAGTTCGGTGTTATAACCACATTGCGGACACAATTATTAAAATAATTTTGTCCCTGCAACTTCATATTGATAATTTTTTATATCAAATACTTGTTTTTTTTGTTTTTGGCAAGGAATATGCTATTAATCTTAATGTATTTGAATTAAAAATATTCAGAAGATATTCCTTAAAACGGATCTTATTGTAAACATAGGGAGTCTTGAAAATGATTATTATTTATCTATTAACATACTTTGCTATTCTGTTATTTATAGTAATGGTCATTTCTAAGATCTTTAAATATGCTAACACTCCCGTCCATGTAAGATGGGAACTATACCCGGTTGCTCATGAGCCAAAACGAAATAAGTACGGCGGTTCGCATTATGAGGAAGAGGAATTCTGGAAACATAAAGCAAAAAAAAATCACCTTGCTGAATTGTGGGCTATGTTTGAAGAAATAGTTTTTCTCAAAGGTGTTTATCTTCATAATAGAAAGCTGTGGTACTTCTCATTTCCATTTCATCTTGGTTTATATTTAATCACCACAACTTTTTTACTAATTGTATTATCAGTTATCTTAAATTTATTTTCAATAATTAATATAAGTGACATACAAAATACTGCTGATTATATTTTTCACTACATTACCGTTCTTTTTGTATATGCAGGTCTTATTTTAACATTTGTCGGATGTATTGGATTGTTGTTTCAAAGGGCTACCGATAAGAAGTTCAAATTTTACAATACTCCGATGGATTATATTAACCTTTTATTTATTCTGGTTTTAGTAATCAGTATTTCCATCACACTTATCTTTTCAAATTCGTCTCTTATTTTGAGTAAAGAATTTGTTAAAAATCTTATTACTTTTAATTGGGTTGAAATAAACAACGGATTATTTATTTTAAATATAATTCTAATTTCTATGTTCCTTTTATATTTTCCGATTACTAGGATGATGCATTTATTTGCAAAGTATTTTACATATCACGATGTTCGATGGGAAGATGAACAAAACGTAAAAGGAAGTAAATTAGAGAAAAAAGTTAAAGAAGCTTTGAATTTTGGTGTTAGCTGGTCTGCTCCACATATGAAAACAGGAAAAACCTGGGCAGAAGTAGCCACCAATTTTCCACCGGAGATAAAAAATGAAAAATGATAAAATGAAATCAATTAAAGATTTTACAAGGGTTAATGGACAACTTGTAGAACTTAATCCTGAGGATTTTATTAAACTTCCTCATCCTTATGAAGACTGGGTTGATCCACCTCTAAAGCAATTAACTGAAGATCAAAAAAACAGGTTGGAACATTCTCTCGACGGGTTTTCAGTTTTAGGATTACCAAAACCTCAGACAGATGAAGAAAAAGAAAAGCTAGTTGCAAAATTTCTTTCTGGTCTAAAAAAATTATTAAGCAAAGAAGATAACTGGATTTTATTGCAGCCTCTTCTTCTTTCAATGGAAAACTGTGTAAAGTGCCAAACCTGTTCTGAAGAATGTCCTATTTATACTTCCAGCGGAAGAGAAGAAATTTACAGACCAATTTTCAGAGGCGAAGTTCTTAGACGAATTGTGAATAAGTATCTGAACCACGAAAGTAAATTTCATCAGAAATTAACCGGTTCTGATATTGATTTAAACTGGGAAACTATCGCAAGGCTTGCAGAACTTTCCTATCGGTGTACTCTTTGCAGACGTTGTGCGCAAGCTTGTCCGATTGGTATAGACAATGGGCTTATCTCCAGGGAAATAAGAAAATTAATGAGTCAAGAATTAGGATTCGCAGCCGAAGAACTTCATAATTCAGGTTCTATGAAACAACTGAAAACTGGCTCATCAACTGGAACAAATCCGACTGCATTACTAGATATAATTGAATTTATCGAAGAGGACTTGAAAGATCTAACGGGTATAGAGATTAAGATGCCTTTAAATAAAAAAGGTGCTGATGTCCTGCTGATCCATAACTTTGGGGAATTCCTTTCCTGGCCTGAAAACATAATGGCATTTGCAATCATTTTTGAAAAAGCCGGAATTAACTGGACAATGTCATCAGAGATGGGCGGTTATGATTCAGTAAATTATGGTTTGTGGTATGATGATGCGCAACTGGCACGAGTCGCACTAGAACATATACGTATTGCAAAAGAATTAGGAGTTAATAGAATTGTAATGGGCGAGTGTGGGCATGCACATAAAGCATTAATGCCTATTGCAGATAGAATATTAGTTGATGACAGTATAGTTCCAAGAGAGAGTGCATTCCCGCTTCTTGAAGAAATTGTCTTTAGTGGAAAAATTAAATTTGATCCTTCAAAAAATAATTTTCCTGTAACTTTACACGATCCTTGTAACGCAGTCAGAGCAATGGGAATTGTAGAACCGCAAAGGCATATACTTAGATATTTATGTCCTCAGTTCAGGGAAATGGAGCCGCATGGTGTCAACAATTATTGCTGCGGCGGAGGAAGCGGCTTTGCAATTATGCAGGGGAAAAATTTTCCTGATTGGAGGAACGGTCTTTCTTTCCGTCCAAAGTTTAAGCAAATACTTGATGCATTTCAGAATGAAATTGATCCTTCAATTTATAAGTATGTTTGTTCTCCGTGCTCAAACTGTAAAGGCACATTTAGAGATGGACTTACCTATTTTAATGCATTCGAGAAAGCTGGTATTATTTACGGTGGGCTAGTTGAATTAATCGTTAACGCTATGGTTGATCTGGAGAAACCATTTATTCAGTGGGAACTTAAATAAAATTTTATACAAGCTGCTTATGTATAAAAATTAAAATAAATATGGTGAAAAAATGGGAAGCAAGAAAAAAATATTAATCATAGATGACGAAGATGATGTAATAACATATTTGTCTACATTCTTTACAGATAATGGTTTTGAAACTATAACCGCAATAAATGGTAAAGATGGTTTTGAAAAAGCAAAAATTGTAAAACCTGATATAATTACATTAGATATTTCGATGCCTGAGGAATCAGGTGTTAAAGCTTTGCGCGATCTGCAGCATAA
>JAPHUI010000143.1 GCA_026193755.1 Ignavibacteriaceae bacterium
TAACCAGATTTTTTTCCGTGAGCAACTAAAGTATTATACAGCAGCTTGCGATTTTCAACATCAATAATAAAAAGTCTTTTTTCGGTTGATGGTTTTGAATAATCTATTATTGAAAGTAATTTTTTATTCGGCACATCAATAGAGTTGTAGCCATCCATCGCACTCTTAAAAACATTAAAATCTAATTTATCTGTGAGATCGCATTCGGTATAAATACTAGTTAGAAGTAATCGTTGATAATCGACATCAGAAATGATATCATTGCTTGAATTTATTCTTTTATTACCGGGCGCACTGTTAGAAATTGATATAGATAGAAGTGAAAAAACTCCAATAAAAGCAATTAAGAATGTTCTCATATTTGGTAAGAATGCATCATTTGTTCTTAGATATCGCTATAGGTTTCAATTTGTATACCAGAGGAAAAAATCAAATCTATTTGTATTAGTACGCTTAATCTTTCATAAAAACGTATTCCGGCGACGGAAACAGCAGTCACAATAAGCCTTAAATACCAAAATAATTCTAAGATGTAAGAAGATTACACGAGGAAGGAAAAATCTACTCATCTAAATTACTCTTAACCTTTTCCTTTTTATTCTCCTGTTTTACTCGGCTGCAACCAAACCCTTTTATTCATTAGATTAAATTAAAAGATATTGGTTTCAATTTTTCTCAAATAATTTTTTATAACAATCCAATTTTTCGCCGCCAATTCAAAAACTAAATTTCGATTGGATTTATCACGAAAGGTATCACAGAAGAATATTGTTTACAGTAAATAACGAACGGCGTTGCCGCTAAGCCGCCGCCCAGAACTTGAGTGCCGAGTTTTAGTAGCAACATAAAATTATTAAAATTGTTAATTAAGAAAAGAAACTTAATAAGCAACCAGCATTTTAGCACCAACCCGAAAATTAGAAAAATGCCGCAAATACAGGGCGGTCGGTCTTGAGCGGCTTGTTATAAACGTTTTACACAATTATTCCTTTTGCTTTTCCACGTCTGTTGGTATAGCCAACAAGGGATTTGGGCAATTATTATTCAGGATACAAAAAACTGACGCGAGCTACAACCATTCAAATAACTCTGAAATTTATATTGGCTAAACCACGTGTAGTGTGCAAATTTATAGTGTATAAACCTTGCAAAAATTTTAATTATTTATAATCTTTGAACATTGTTAAATAAAGATAAAGTGAAATCATGCAAAAAAACTATCTAACTGTTGGCGAAGCAGCTGAATTATTAGGAGTTACTAAAACAACTCTTCGGAATTGGGATAAAATTGGAAAGCTAAAACCAAAGCGAAATCCAGATAATGATTACAGACAATATTCAATAGAAGATGTTAAGCATGTGCTTAAAGAAAATGGAGTAATGTATCTCCCCTTCAATAATATTCAAAAAATGGGATCTAATACCGAAATCGATATTAAAGAAATTAGATCGCTTATAAGGAGAATGAGTGCTGCTTTCAGAAATTCATCTGGGGGCTCCTTAATAGAACGATTTGAAGAAATCACTAAATTATTATATACAAAGCTTTATGATGAGAAAAATAATGATACAAAATCTTCAATATTTAGTATTGAGAGTAAAAGGTCATATGAAAATTTAAATCAGTTATATAAGGATTCTGTATCTGTCTTTAAAAATTTACTACTAAATGGACGAGGAGAGCTTGGGGATGATCAAAAGGCTATTGTTGAAATTGCGAAAATTCTAAGTGATGTTGAGCTATCTAAGGTTTCATCTGATATAAAAGGAATCGCTTATGAAGAATTAGTTAAAAACACCTTTGAAAAAACTGAGAATCAACAGTTTTTTACACCTAGAACTGTTGTAGAATTTATGATAGAGTTGGTTGCTCCAGAGAATCGAACAAATACTATTTGTGATCCAGCATGTGGAAGCGGTGGCTTTTTAATAGAAGCATTAAAATATGGTATAAATGCAAGTGGATTATATGGAATGGAAGTAGATAAAAGAATGGCTTGGGTTGCTCAAATGAATTTGCATATACATGGAGGTAATGACTCAAAAATTATTTATTTAGATGGAGATGGTTCTCTAGGATTCGATCAAAAATTGAAAAACATTATACCAGATAACGGATTTGATTATATAATTACAAATCCCCCTTTTGGAAGTGATTTTTCTAACCCAAATTCATTAGATAAATATTTACTAGGTAAAGGAAGAAGTAATAGAAGAAGAGGAATCTTATTTATTGAAAGGTGCATAAGTTGGTTGAAAAAAGGAATTGGACAGCTTGCTATTATTATTGATGATAGTATCTTGAATGGAAGTGGAAATGAGGATGTTAGAGAGTTTATACTAAACACATGTGATTTGGAAGCTGTTATAAGTTTGCCTGAGGCTACCTTTAAACCATATGCTTCGGTAGAGACTTCAATCTTATTGCTAAAGAAGAAAACAGAAAAAAGTAAAATTAATAATAGAAATGTGTTTTTTGCACAGGCTGAAAAAGTTGGTAGAAAACCTAATGGAGACTCATTGTTCAAACGAGGAGCTAATGGTAAACTAGAGTTGGACAATGACTTAGTTAATATTCTTGAAGATTTCAGGAGATTTAGGACTGAATCAGTAAATAAACTAGTTGATAATGAATTAAGTTTTGTATGCAATGCCGAGCAGTTTAAAAAAAATATTAGTACATCAAATAGAATTGATTATTTGTTTCATCATCCATCTAGAGATGAGGCTGAAAAACTGCTACAGAATTCATTATTCCCTATCAAAAAATTAAAGGATCTTGTAATAAGACGAAATGATTCATTAGTACCAAATTTGATAGATCCTTTAAATACATGGAGATATGTTGGATTAGCGAATATTGAAGCTAGAACAGGAGAATATGATGTTACTGAAGTATTTGGAAATCAAATAAAAAGTTCTGTTGGTTTATTTAAAAAAGGAGATATCGTTTTTTCCAAATTACGCCCAGAGTTACGAAAGGTGTTTGTTTCGATTGATGAAGAAGACGCATATGTTTCAAGCGAATGTTTTGTATTCAGAAATATTAGTCAAGATATACTAAATTTTGATTATTTAGCTTTCATTCTAAGAAGCGATATTGTTTATGGGCAAATAGTCTATCAAATCAGTGGCACCGGGAGACCAAGAATTGGATATAATACTATTCTGAATTTAAGGATTCCTTTACCTCCTATTGATATTCAAAATACAATTGTTGAAGATCAAAAAATCGCTAGAAAAACATTTTTAAAACATATTGAAAATAGCAATACAGAGTTAGCGAAGGCAAACAATGCCATTGAGATTGCAAAAGTTCAAGTTATGAACACTATTTGTCATCTTCATTCTTGAATCGACTATTAGGTGATTGTTCATCTATAATTTTCAAAAATTCTAAAAATCTATTCACAGAAGGAGCTAAGTCTTTAGAATTCCTCCTTGATCCATGAACTAGTCTCCAAAATTTACCATAATTTCCAGGGTCAACAACAAATTGGTCGGATTGACCTCTCTTCGGAACTAATACTTCTCTGCCTTCAATTTTTCCTCCAGCAATCTCAAGTCTTTTGTCTCTTTCAGAAACTATATCTTTTGCGGGTAAAACCATTGAAACAAAAATATGAGGATACTCTCCGATTTCTTTTTCTTCAATTAACAGTGGCTCCCATTTCCATCCAACAAGCAATAATAAGTCATTGTCATTTTCTATTTCAACAGTTGGTACCCCGAACCTAGCGGCTTGTTCATCTGAGTCTGCGTCAACAGCTTTCATTTCAATTCTTAATAGTCTAGCGAGAGTGTTGTCTCTAAGATAAAAGTCTGGATATTCATGAGATACTGCAAATGTGAAATAGAATCCATCCCCATTATGCTCTCGAATAATTCTATCTAATTCTGTACTTAATGCATACTCAAGCATTGTTCCAATCCTAGTGCGAAAACTTGAAAGTTGCCGTGTGTCAGTTGGCAACGGCTCTGTACTTCTTAAGCCTTTTGATAATCTTCGAGGAGAGAAGTTATTATTGATATTTTCAGATGCAATCTCTACTAATTCATCCATCCATAGAGCTATTTCTTCAATGTTTTTTGGTTTTTTACTCAATAATTCTTTTAGTCTATCCATATGTAATTTCGCTTTTTATAATGGTGATAAACATACTCAATAAACACATTGTGTATATCGGGTAAATATGTTAATTAAATTTTCGCATATCCATTAATTCACCTTCTTATATATCATCTATATTAAGAAGAATTTTGAACATCGAAATATACAATAACAATATGCTTTTTTGAGTTTATAACTATTACTTATACTGCACAGAATTATTAGCTAAAGTACATATATATGCGTGCAGTTGCACCTGCCTGCCGGCAGGCAGGTATCTACGTTCCTGTTTTTTTGTTTTTTAGATAAAAAGCAAATATTTAAAAATAGGTCGTGCATATCTATCATCCTTATATAGAACCCTTTCGTTCAGCATAACTCACTGGTAATTAACGAACTGAACAGGAAAATCGAGATCAGCTTCTTTTACTTTTTGGATAACTACCTGCAGTTCATCTTTCTTCGCTCCCTGCACACGAATTCTTTCATCCATTATTTGTGAATTAACTTTTAGCCCGAGGTCCTTTATCATCTTTGTAATCTTCTTTGCATTGTCTTTAGAAATTCCACTCTGCAGAGAGATTTTTTGTCGCAATCTTCCACTTGCTGCTGGTTCTGGTTCTTCCATTTTCATTACTTTTATTGACAAGCCCCGTTTTATAAATTTTGTTTGAAGTATATCGATTGACTGTTTGCGCGAGTAATCATCCTTTGTATTAATATTTAAAAGCTTGTCTTTTTTATTTAGCTCAAGCTCGGTGGCAGAATCCTTTAAATCATACCTTTGTCTTATTTCCTTTATTGCCTGGTTTACTGCGTTATCCACTTCCTGAAAATCAATTTCGGAAACAATATCGAATGATGAATTTTTTGCCATTTTTCTTAGTTATTTTTGTTGGTGATATTCAAATATAAAAAATTGTGATGTGTATTTCAGAATTATTGCGAATAATTAAATTAAATCGGTTTTAAATTGACAACTCTGAGTTTATTTTTACAGAACAATTCAATAATCATCAAACAATAAAAAGAAGCAATATGATAATTGATAAATTTGAAAATGCCCAGCTCTATAAGAATTTAAGTAAGCGAATTAATAAAGCATTCGACTACATAAAACAAACTAATTTGAAAAAAATACAGCCCGGTAAGTATGTAATTGACGGAGAAAATATTTTTGCATTAATAAGTGAATATGAATCTAAGTTAGAAGCTGAGGGAAAGCTCGAGGCTCACAGAAAATATATTGATGTTCAATATGTAATTGAAGGCGAAGAGCTGATGGGTTATGCACCACTTGGAAACCAACAGACTTTAGAAGCTTACAAGGAAGAAAACGATATTATTTTCTATAAAGGAGAAAAAGTATTCATTAAATTAACCGAAGGAATGTTTGCTATATTTTACCCGGAAGACGTTCATATGCCGGGAATTTGTGTTGAGAAAAAATCCCCCGTTAAGAAACTAGTTATAAAAGTAAAAGTAGATTAGTTAACAGATTCTTTCTCTTGAGGCTTTCGTGCAAACAATCAGAAAACAAAGATAGTTAATATTAGAAAGGAATTACAAAAATTTATACTGATCTTCAGCA
>JAPHUI010000355.1 GCA_026193755.1 Ignavibacteriaceae bacterium
AGGTGCCGTTCCAGTTTTTGTCAACAGGATTGTAAATACCATCGCCATCTCCATCATAAAATTCAGCTCCCAAAGAAACTGCGTTTTTCCAGCTCTGCCAGGAATAACCGAAAGGCTTATCCTTCTTATTAACAACATAGATCCTGTTTATTTTGTCTTGCGGATCACTCCCAATTTTACCAGCCGTATAATCCTCAACTAATGAAGCAGAAGCAACGGCATTACTCCACATTTCTCCATTTGAATAACCGGAAAGAAAAAAACCACCTGAGTACAGAAATACACCCTCATCATATTTTCCACCATGACCCGGATTCTGAACTGGTATTTCCGCTATTTCCTCTTCTTTTTTTAAATTACCATTAATATCCTCCATATTGAATTCAGCTATTAAGCGGAGATGTGTATAATCTACATCTGCCAGTATTCCCCTGTTGTTTAACGGTAGATTGATTTTACTAACATCAACCGCATAAGAATTATCATAATAAGGTATGATGGAAGATGGTGTAAGAACCGGAAAAGTATTTCCGTAAATCTTATCATTTGCGAGACTGTCATTGTGCATCCCGTCATCAAACATTTCACTTTGATAACCCCCATTCTCAAGATTTACGTAAACCTGTGCTACAGCTTCATCATCAACTACAAGTGCGCGATAGTCAAATTCATCTGTTTGGTAATTGACATCCGTTACCTTCTGGCTTAAAACAACAGGTGGTGTAAAAGCATCTTCCGATCGTCCGTAAACCCCAAAGTAATTTTGCTTGCCCAGCAAGTTTTGGCTGCTCTCTGATTTTCTGTATGTAATGAATGTAACTAAGAACTTTCCATCGAGAACCGATACGTTTTCCAGTAAATCATATCCAAGATATTTTGTGAAATTTTCTTCCTTCGTCCAGGTATTACCAAAATCACTTGTCTTCCATACTCCTACATCGTGTTGTTTAATGCTGTCGTATCCGGTATCAAAACTTTGGTCAAAAAATAAAAAAACATTTTTTTCACTATCCGTTTCCAAACATATTTTTGGACCGTGCAACCATATTGTGTAAGCATGAAAATCAAAAATAGGATGAATATCCATTAACCATGTCGTATCCCCCCAAGACTCTCCACCGTCAGTACTTGTTAAAGAATAAACTGAACTGCTAAAACTACTTCTTCCTGCAGTAACCATTATCAACGAATCTTCACTTAGTACAGCAACCGAAAAATCTCCCCCTGCAGGAGGAAAATTTGGATGACCGGGCAAATAAACAAAATTCTCAGGTAACCAGGTCTCACCATTATCTGAACTAATGATATAACCTCTTCCAGATAAAATAGAACTAAACAAAATTCTATTGTTATCCAGCTTTTTGAAACTACTATATTTTGCATAATAAAGAGTGTTATTCATTGTAGACTCCGACCAGGTAAGTCCATTATCGTCGGAATAAATTATTTTTCCTTTCCAGGATAAGAGAAGTCTATTGTTATGTCCTTTAATTGCAGCAATAAAAAGTTTCTCAGTCCAATAAGGAGGCGAAGACCAGGTATAGATTTGTTCCACCTTCTGTTCGCTCCAGCTTTGACCCTGGTTAGTTGTTCTTCTGGAGAAGATTGTATCAAGTGTACTTGTTGTATAGAAAGCAAGAACTTCGTTTTCTGAAATCCAAACTGGTGTTAATTCCCTGATATCCTGCGTTGGATATTCTCTCGGGAATTCCTGAATAGTCTCAAACTGTGCAAAAACTTTAACAGTTAATATCAAAAAAAACAAAACTGAGAACGATATAATGATTTTCATTTCACTAAAACCATCTTTTTACTTGTAATGAAGTCATTTACCTTCATCCTGTAAATGTAAACTCCACTCGCCAAACCTGCTGAGTTAAATGTTACCTCGTATCTGTCTGCCTTCTTAAATTCATTCAGTATTGTTTTTACTTTTTGTCCGAGTATGTCATAAATATCTATTGTTACAACTCCATCCTGCGGAAGTTCGTATCTTATCGTCGTGGTTGGATTGAACGGATTCGGGTAATTTTGATAAAGCACATAATTTGTGACAGGAATGGGCGGCGGAGGTGTATAGGTCATTGATGCGAAGTTGTTTTCATATTCCTGAATTGCTCTCTGGGCATTCTCCTTTGCAACTGTAATTGAGTTAAGATTATTAGTCCCACGTCCAACAACGAGTGCGAGTATTATCTCTACAGGTTTGTTTTTTTCTAATGTAAGAGGACCAATGCTTGAAAATTTTCTGTCATCCATGGCTCTGTTATCCAGCCAACCATATTCTGTAACCGGATCACCTGAAAACCAATAAATTGGATTCACTTCATCACAATCGACATTACCGTGAACTTTACCATACACTGTATCACAAGGATCAAGTAAATAGCCGTTCTTGTCTCTTGCATGAACATAATTCCAAACATGTTGAACATTTTGCGGGTCTCCTTGATCCGGATCGGCCTTTGCATAACCAACAAATGAATATAAACCTAAATTTTTATAACCGGGAAAAATTTCTTCTCCAATTATTTCTCCGTTCCTTATATAAGCAGTATCCGAAAAATTATTAGATTCCTGAACAGGTCCCTGAAGAACAGAAGTGTAAACAGCGGGAGGATTATCACCATAGACAGCATCTTCCGGAGAATTGTATGTGAATATAGATTGCAGTAAAGTATCACAACCACCGAGATCGTCGGTTGCATCTCCGATATCCGTGTCATCCCAGGGACTTAAATAGACTGAATCTAATACTTCAGAAACTAAACCGGTGTTAGTTACTTTATATTTAATGAAAATTATGTTTTCCAACCCGGGATTACCCGATGCAAAAAGAGTCTGCTGAATTTCAATTCCTATCGGATCAACTTCAAATCGTCTTTCATCTGTAGGAACGCCATCGTTATAAACACACCAGATAATTTCATCACCTATTAGTGGAGGCATATCCTCACTTGCATCCCATGTCCCATTCCAGTTTTTATCAACGGGATCATAAACTCCATCGCCATCACCATCATAATAATCAGCTCCCAGAAAAACAGCATCTTTCCATCTTTGCCAGCTAGCACGAAACGGTAGATCATTCTTATTTACGACGTATAAAACGTTCATAGGATCGTCTGGCAAGCTGCCAACTTTTCCCGGCTGGTAATCTTCAACCAGCGAAGAACTAGCAACTCCATTCGCAAATAAGCTTCCATTTACATAACCGGTGAGATAAAATCCTGCAGAGAAAAGAAAGGACCCTTCCTCATATTTCCCGGTTCCGCCATAATTGCCAAGATAAATGTCACCCTCATATACTGCCTGATTATCTTCAGGATCATTTGCAATTATAGAACCCTGCTGACCAAAAGCCACATTAACATATGCCAGAACACCTCTGTTATCCAGTGGGA
Source organism: Ignavibacteriaceae bacterium (assembly GCA_026193755.1). Classification (GTDB taxonomy): domain Bacteria; phylum Bacteroidota; class Ignavibacteria; order Ignavibacteriales; family Ignavibacteriaceae; genus IGN2. The sequence continues at coordinate 3,405 of JAPHUI010000355.1, forward strand.
GATCAATTTTATTTACATAAAGTGAATACCCATAAAGATAACGTTCCCGAACAAACGGAAATACATTTGCATATACTGAATCGTTTGCAGCACCATCGTTATGTAAACCATCATCGAACATTTCTGCTGTATAAATTGAATTCTCCATAGATGCTGTAACTGAGTGCACTGCTTCATCATCCACAACAGTAGCACGATATACAAATTCTTTGTGCTCATAATCTATAAGTTCAGTTGGCACATTAGCATTATATATTTTAGGGGGCGTAAATTTATCGAGTGATTCCTGCAAGATGCCATAATCAATTTGAAATTTAGTTGAACCTTGATGGCTTATTGAATATCTCTCCGTACAAAAAGTGATGAAAGTTTTATTTTGAAAAGATGATAAATTTGCAGAGCCATCCTCGCCGATATATCTGGTGAATTGATTTTCTGAAGACCATTCAGCACCATTATTACTGCTGGTCTTAAAGTAACTATCTAACTGACCGAATATTAGAGGGTTGTTTATGTCATCACGAACGTATGCTATTACAATAGTATTATTTTCAAGTATGGAAACTTTTGGTGCAATTTCATGATAGATCTCATCTGCAATTACCCTGGGATCAGAAAAGGTTAAGCCGTAATCTGTACTTAATCTTGAATAGATTCCTTTTTCGGGAAAAGCGGTTCTTTGATACACAGCAAGAAGTGTATTATCGCCGATTGAGTTAACAGAAAGAAAAAGAATTTGATCACTTCCCATTCCGGGAAAATCAATGGGATCAACGCTCCAGCTAACTCCATCATCAGAGCTTAATTTGTAATAGCTTGCCGAATAACCGGCGTATGAAAAACTCAGACATATTTCATTATTCTCCCATTGTGTAAGATTAAGAGCATTTGATCTTGTTTCAAACGGGAAACCTCCTTCACCCATAATATTAATCGGTTGTGACCAATTCTCACCTACGTCATCAGAATAAATTAATTTCATCGATTCATTTTGAATCGACCAGGCAAGCAGAATTCTTCCGCTAAGAGAATACAATGCCGATAAATCCAAAGCGTCTTGATTGATTAATAAATTTACAACCTGCACGACTTTTGGTTCATGCCAACTGGTACCACGATTTGTACTTTTTGTTGAAAAGATTGTGTCGCTGTATTGACTAACATAAAAAATGATGATATCATTTTCTGAAAGCCAAATTGGAGCAGATTCTTTAATCGATTGGGATTGGTTTTGGACTGGAAGTCGTGTTATTTCGCTGATCTGCGGGAAGGAGATAGAGCAAACAGACAGCGCTAGAAGAACTGTATATAATTTCTTCATTTCGCACCCTTTATGCTACCCTTTGGATGTTTAAACTTAATAAAAATAAAGCGGAGAGTAAACGATTAGTCAGAAGAAAAAACGGGATTAATTTTTCCCAAAAATACTATTTACGAAAAAAAAGGATTTTATTTTTCAGCAGACCATTCGGCGAGTTTATTTTCAATTTCTAATTTTACAAGCCCTTCACTTGTTCCAATCCACAAATTTGTTCCGTCGAAATGAAAAGATAAAATTGTTGAAGAGGTAACATTTAGTTCATTCAGATCAACAGGTGTTACTTTCCGTGTGACCCTATTAATCAGATACAGACCTTTACCATATTCTACTTTTTGCTGCTTATCAAACTCATAAACTCCGGTCCAGATATAGTTGCCTATTCTGCACAAAGCATAAATACCATTACCGCCAAGTCCATCTCTTTTGTAAATCCTGTCCCAGTTTATTTTTCTGTCGAAAATGTAAATTCCCCCAAGATTGAAATCGGGGTCATCAACAGTTACAAATTCATCGGTGCCAAACCAGATATTCTTTCCTTCAAAAAGAATGCTTGATACAGATACCGTCTTACCTTCCTCTTTAAAAGCTTTTTGCTTGTTTGTAAAATATCTCCACGCAGACGGGTCAGTAAATTTTTTCTTTTTGTTATAGATGTGCACTCCTGATTCTGTTCCAAACCAGATAAGACTATCACCATCAAGCTCAATAGATTTTATAGTGTTTGATTTTTCGTCTGTTCCCTGAACGCGGTTAATATCATTATATCTTCTGGTTTTCAAATCAAACCTGGTAATATTTCTGAACCTGCCAATCCACAGTACATTTTGTGAAGGATCGTATCTTAAAGATCTTATCCAGTTACCGAACTCACCACCCTGCGCAAATTTTCTTTTACCCCATCTTCCGGCTTTCTTTGTAAACGTATAAAGCCCTTCGACAGAAGCAGCCCAAACAAAATTTTTACTTACTTCAACAGCATAAAATAGATCGTTATCGATGTTACCGGTACTTGTAGAATAGTTTACCCATTTACCATCAGTAAGCGAGTAGCGGTAAATTCCCTGCCCGTAAGTTGCAACCCAAAGGAATCCACCCTCTTCATCTATATCGGTTATAGCTGCTCCTTTCAGGAATATTTCAGATTTAACCTGCGCTAAGTTTGGAATGGTTAAAGCGAAAACCACTATGAAGAAAAGAAGTTTTCGGAGAGCAAACGTTTTGAAAATTTCGGAATTAATAACTTTCATCTTTTGAGGGGAAGCTTCCTTTTTTCACATCAACTATATATGACTTAACTGCATTATTTATTTCAGCAGCAAGTTTTGAATAGTGCCTTACAAAACGTGGATGAAAATCTACATTAAGTGCAAGCATATCCGGGGTAACAAGTATCTGTCCGTCACAAAATTTACCCGCACCTATTCCAATAGTTGGAATTGTTAATGAGGATGTAATTCTTTTGGCTAGTGAAGCTGGAACTTTTTCAATTACTACAGCAAAAGCTCCGGACTTTTCAAGAATTTTTGCATCCTGAAAAATTTCATCGGCTTCCTTTTTGGTTGTTCCCCTTTCTTTATAACCACCGAACTGGTGAATGCTTTGCGGAGTTAATCCAACATGACCCATAACTGGTATACCGTTATCTGTAATCTTTTTAACAACGTCCGCAACACGTTTTCCTCCTTCGAGTTTAACTGCTGCAGCATGAGTTTCTTTTAATATTCTGCCGGCGTTTCTAAATCCATCATCAGTATTAAGTTGATAAGACATAAACGGCATATCGACAACCACCATTGCACGATTAACTCCTTTAGTTACGGCTTTTGTATGATAAATCATTTCGTCCATTGTAACAGGAAGTGTGGTTTCATTACCCTGAAAAACGTTGCTCAAGGAATCTCCAACTAATATTATATCGATTCCTGCTTCGTCTAAAATTTTAGCAGTGATAAAATCGTAAGAAGTTAGTGCTGTAATCTTAATCTTTTTCTTTTTAAGAATAGCGAGCGCTTTTGTTGTTACCCTTCTTATTTCTTTTTCGGTAGACATCAATTCTCCTGTGAAATTAATTCTTCGACTTTATCTTCATCAAACTCTATTTTAAAATGATCTTCAAAACCTTTTTTTATTGAATCTGCCAATCTTTTATAATTAATCTTTTCACCGAGTATCGTTTCCAGTTCAGTTGTGGTTCGCTCAATTTCAATATTAATTTCCTTAAGCTTATCAGATGGAAGATTCAGATAATCTACAATTTTTTTATGATAACTTCCGCAAAGTATAGACCCGTGCTGAAGTATAACATCTCCAATTTTCCTTTGTGCGCTACCTGCGAGTTTCTTTCCTTTATAATTAAGTTCGTTCATTGCAGAAACAGCGAAGCAGAGTGTACTCTTTTTATCTTTGTAGAACGATGGAAAATGCGGCTGAGAATGTTCAAGTTCAATATTTTCTAAAATCGAATCGTAATGTTTTAATCCATTCTTTAAAGCAAGATTAATTTCACGATATATTCGTTTTGGTGAGTTGTTATCTGAAACAGGATAAACAACCGAATAAGTTAATTCTTCTGAGTGTAATATTGCTCTTCCACCTGTGGGACGTTTAACTACATCAAGACCTTCTGAACCTGAGTTGTTTATGTTAACAGAATCATAACCCTGATTTGCACCTAATGAAATACAATACGGTTTCCATCTGTAAACTCTAAGCACTGGTGAATCAGGAACAAAATTTTTAACAAGCTCTAAGTCAAAATCCATATTAAACCTTCCGGTATTAAAACCGTTATTGATAAAACGCCAAATCATTTACCGACTATTCCTCTTTTGCTCTTGCTGAGAAAATCCAGTAATTTCTGAACAAAAATATTATCACCGAACTTTGATTTAATAACTTCCACAGCTTGGGAAACATTTAGAGATTTACTATAAAGGTAACCGTAAGCTTCTTTTAAAATTTGAATATCTTCAGCTTTAAAACCTCTTCTGCGTAAACCGATAACATTCAATCCGTTAAATTCTGCCGGATTGTGTGCGGCTAAAATATATGGCGGTACATCCTGCGTCACTTTTGCTGCGCCTGCAATCATTGAATGCTCGCCAACGCGAGAGAACTGGTGTAAACCAGCTAAACCTCCGATAATTACCCAATCTTCTATGTGTGAATGACCTCCAATCTGAACTGAGTTTGCAATAATACAATTATCACCAACAGAGCA
>JAPHUI010000353.1 GCA_026193755.1 Ignavibacteriaceae bacterium
CCAGTTCTTCCAAAAATATGGAGTCGAGCTTATGAGCGGTTTTGGAATGACTGAAGCGACCGGTGGAATAACGATGACTCCAGTGGGAAAATACAGACCAAACTCACTCGGTAAAGCTTTGCCGGGAATAGAAATAAAGCTCGGCGAGGATGGTGAAATTCTGGTTAAAGGTCCTTATGTAATGATTGGCTACTACGAAATTGAAAATTCTGAAACGTTTACTGAAGATGGCTGGCTGCCTACCGGAGATATTATGAAAATGGATAAAGAAGGATTCATTCAAATTATCGACCGGAAAAAAGAAATCTATAAGAACATTAAAGGCGAAACAATCGCTCCACAGAAAATTGAAAATCTCTTTCGTGATTTTGAAAATGTCAAGCTGGTTTTCCTTGTCGGCGATCACCGGGCATTCAACACAGTTTTAATTTTCCCTAATTATGATGATAAGGCTTCTCTTCTCTATGACATGGATGAAAAACAAAAGCAGGAATATTTCTCTTCGTTAATTGTAACAGTAAATAAATTTCTTGCACCGTTTGAACGAATACTTGACTTCCGGTTGATTGAAAGAGCATTCTCCGATAAGCATGGAGAGCTTACGCCCAAAGGAACTTATAAGAGAAAAGTTATTGAGAAAAATTTTGAAGAAATAATTAATTCGATGTACGTGAGAAATGATACCAGTGTATTTGTCGGAAGTTCGGAAGTAAGAATTCCCAACTGGTTTTTAAGAGAGAAGGGCTGTTTGAGCAGAGACATTGTAGCAATCGAAAATGAAATAGCAATTCCAAAACTTAAGCTTTCTCTTCCATTAAATAAGACGAGAGAGGAAAATGTTTTTCGGATTGGTAATTTCAATTATGTTATCACCTCGCGATTTATAGATTTACAATCTTTACTTATTGATCCTTTATTATGGATTGGGAATTATGAGTTTACCGAATTCACCGGTAAATCAATTATTCAGTGGTACAGACAAATAAAAGAATCGAAGCAGATTCAATTTCATTCCATTGCAGAACCAATTAAGCTACAAGAACGAGAACTCAATCAGTTTCAAAAAATTGTTTCTTCGTCTGAGTTCTCTCTTGAGGGAATTCATCTTGCTTGCCTTGTTTTATTATCAGATGCATCTGATTATACTGAAAGATCGCTATCATATTTCAATGAAATACTTGATGACCCAAAGAATAATTATTACAAGCTTGTTTTCAGTCTTCTTTCCAGACCAGGATTATCTTTCAATACTAATGTGATAAGAAAACAATTCCTGCTCGTAATAAAAAGAGCTGATGAAAATAAATTTGCTGAGCTATTTACTTTGTTCGTTAGTGACCATCAGAATCTGCTTGATAATGAACTGGTCCAGGAAATCGCAGTAAGTTCAAAGGGTGAAAAAAAATTAGAGTTTCTCGAAAAATATTTAACCACCGAAACGAATAAGCATAGCGATCAGGTTTCAATACAGAATACTCCTATCCCACATCTTTTCGGATTAGTAACTACTTACGGTGTAACTCATCCCCAGCTTTTCAGAAGAGTAAGAAGATTTTTAATGCGTTATGCTGCACTTTCAGAAAATGATGATATAAGAAAGCTTGCTGAAACAAGTCTTGATACACTTCAGAGTGGTTTCAGGGAATGGCTTGGTCCTAATCATCAATTAGCCGTGGATGTGGAAACCGGTGATGAGTACGATTGGGAAGATGTACTCATCTTCGAAGAAGGAATTGATGCGGAGGATAGACTGAGAATTAAGAATACAATTATTAAGACTTCAGCGCTAAGAGAAGCTGTGTTTATGTTCTCAAATGGTGTGCAGTTAAGACTTGATGATATTTTACCTAGCGGAATCTGGATAAGCATACTTGAATCAAGAACTGACAAATCAATTTACAGAATTACAGTTCAAACAAGATTCCGGGGCGCATTTGATTTAACTATTCATCTCAACAAAAACTTCCCACCCGCAAAGGTTAAAGAAGAAATAAAGTGGCTCATCCTGGCTGGTGCCAATACAAAAGGCGAAAGACTACTCCCGCACTTTGGCGGTTACTGGGAAGAATACAGTCTGTGGACAGAGGCATTTGTTCCGCGTGATAGCGTTGCAAAATATTTAGAAAGAGAAAGCAAAAGAAATGAGGAAGAAATCCAGCAAAGATTATTCGAACTCTGGCCGCATTTTGTATGG
>JAPHUI010000033.1 GCA_026193755.1 Ignavibacteriaceae bacterium
GTAATAAAAGTTGTTCTTGAAGAAAACGTACTATTTTCATTTGAAGCATTTATAACATACTTGCCTATAAATTTACCTCCCTGGGTTCTTTTATTATCTAACCACAGTCGCAATCCATTATAAATATGAAGAATAAGTACTGTAAGAAGAACAACTTCAATAACACGAATAAGTGGTTTAATAACATCCAGAGTTTTTACGTATCCGTTAAAAGTCTCGGGTCCAAAGAACAGGGTTATGTTTCCAATCAGGTGAATAATTAGAAAAATTAACAAGAAACTCCCCGTAATAGCCATCATAAATTTTTTGCCTATAGAGGAGTTAAAAAACTTTATAAGCCAACTCATTAGCAGACTCCTGTTATATCCATTCTTTAATGAACTTTATTAAAAATAAACAAGTAAAAATATTTATTAGTTCAAACAAAGTTGGAAAGATTATATTAAAGATTGTCAACAATTTTAGAAATGCCGTATATGTAAGAAGAATTTTACTACCCAAAATTATCATTTGGAAGCAATAAAATCAATTTTGATTGTGATTGATTTTCTACCATTAAATATATTTTATTTTCAATTTCGTTGTTTATTAATAATAAATGGAATTCGCTTCTTAGTAAAAGTTTACAAATTAAATATTTGCATAGTCAAAATAATTATCATAGAATTGCAGGTTATGAATAAAACTCTTCACAAATTATATGTTGGATTATTTCTTTTTGTAGGGATCAGCGTAACAATATTATTGGCAATCAATGGTTATAACTATTATACAACTCCGCTTGAAGAAAGATTTTTTAGTCCTGACCATATCTCACTCAAACCAAGTGGGGCACTAGGTCACGGTTTAGGTATAATTGGTACATTGATGATGATTGTTGGGGTTGGTATCTACATGATAAGAAAAAGGTACAAAAGGTTTTTTAACATTGGATATCTGAAGCACTGGCTTGAGTTTCATATATTTTTGTGTTCAGTAGGACCTGTCTTAGTTCTCTATCATACTGCTTTTAAATTTGGAGGATTAGTATCGGTAAGTTTCTGGAGTATGGTGTTGGTAGTTCTAAGTGGTGTTGTTGGAAGGTTTATTTATCTCCAGATTCCCAGAACAATTCAGGGAAGAGAATTAAGTGTTCAGGAACTTATTGAGATGAAAGAAAAACTGGCAATAAAGGTAAGAAGCGTTTTAAGTGAAGATACTTCTACTCTCACCGAGTTTGAAAGAATTTCTTCCGCTGATAGATATAAATCCTTTAAATTATCAACTGCAATCGGTTATCTGCACCGAGATTTTTTTGATATAAAAAGAGTAATGAGATTATTCAAGAAGAGAATTAAACTATTAGGCATTTATAAAAGTCAGCGTAAAGAACTAATAAAGGCAGCAAAATCTGAATTGACAATGGCAAGGAGGATTGCTTTTTTAAGAACATCGCAAAAGTTCTTTCAGCTTTGGCATATTTTTCATCTGCCGTTCGCAATTGCAATGTTTGTAATCATGATAATTCACGTTGCAGTTACAATAATATTTGGATACAAATGGATCTTTTAGGAGAATAAAAATGAAATTCAAACCAATTTATTTTTATGGAATAATTGTACTTATTTCTATAATTGTTTTGGTCCTAGTTGCCACGCAAAATTTGACCGAACCAGAAGAAGTTCAAATCGGCCAAAACCAAAATATGCCCGATGATGATGTACATAAAAATCTGATGAAACAAGGAGGTAATCAACCCAGCAAAGAGAATGTTTCAGAAGAATACCGAAAAAGAATGGCTGAACTCAAGGATGCAGTAGAAAAAAATCCTGAAGACACACTAGCCCTAAAAAATTACGCTGATTTCCTTTCTGCTTCTCATAAAATGGACGACGCAGTAATTTATTATAATAAAATTCTTCAGGTCGATCCGAAACGAGCAGACATTCATTTTTCTTTGGCTGTAATCTATTTTAACAAACAAGATTATGTCAAATGCGAAGATGAAAACAACAAAGTGTTAATGTTTGATCCGAAAAACCAAATGGCCTTATACAATTTAGGAGCAATCGCTGCAACCAGAGGAGAAGTTATAAAGGCTAAAGATTTTTGGAACAAAGTAATTGAGATTAATCCGGAAAGTGAAACAGGAAAATTGGCGAAAGAATCGCTAGCGAAATTGTAAATTTTTGCAATCAATTCAGAAAAGTTTACTTCTTTCCCTTAATTAAACTCAATTAGCCTATTGCTATTGCTAAAATTTAATACTTAATAACTAGCATCTAATTTGCTTCATTTATCTTCAAAATTCAATGTTATTTGAGCAATTGGAAGTATTTATAGAAAATATAGCAACATATGTATTGGTGATCGGTTTCATCGGTCTTCTGTTTTACTTCTACATCAAGAAACATAAAAAACACTCCATTGATACAGTAAAGAAAATAGAAAAAGCCAAGGAACTTGGATTCCATGAACCTGTTTCCCTCCATCCGGTAGTTAATCCTGATATTTGTATCGGAAGTGCTGCATGTATTGCTGTTTGTCCGGAGCATGATATACTCGGTCTGGTCGAGGGAAGAGCTACAACTATTAATGCTTCAAGATGCGTTGGACATGGAGCTTGCTTTCATGCTTGTCCTGTTCAGGCTATAACACTTTGCATAGGTACTGAAAAAAGAGGCGTTGAACTTCCCCACATCAGTGAAGAATTTGAGACCACAATACCAGGAATTTATATAGCTGGCGAACTTGGAGGAATGGGATTAATAAAAAATGCAGTTGAACAGGGTAAACAGGCCATGAGCTATATCGCATCAAAGCTAAAGAGCAAAGTCAACGCAAAATTTGATGTGGTAATAGTTGGTTCAGGTCCAGCAGGAATTTCCGCAACTCTTGAAGCTGCAAAAAGAAATTTGAAATTTGTAACACTTGAACAGAATACTCTTGGTGGAACAGTCTCTAATTTCCCGCGGGCTAAAGTTGTAATGACTTCACCGATGGATCTCCCGCTTTACGGAAAGATTAAATTAACCGAAACATCAAAATTGGAATTGCTCGAAATGTGGACAGATGTGTTAACCAAGAATAATATCAGGATAAACGAACAGGAAAAAGTTGAAAAGATTGAAAAGCAAAATGAAATTTTTCTTGTTCAGACAAATAAGAATCATTACACGACAAAATCGGTTCTGCTCGCTATAGGCAGGAGAGGTTCTCCAAGAAAGTTAAACGCGCCCGGTGAAGAAAAAGAAAAAGTTTATTATCGGCTCTTAGAACCCGAGATGATTCACAATCAAAAAATTTTAGTTGTCGGCGGCGGTGACTCTGCTATCGAGAGTGCCCTTTTGCTTGCAGATGAAAATAATAAAGTAACTCTTTCTTACAGAGGTGATTCTTTTTCCCGGCTGAAACCTAAAAACCACGAGAAAATAAATAACGCATCCCGGAGTGGTAAAGTGAAAATTATCCTCAATTCAGAAGTATCTGAGATTCTTGATAAGAGCGTTATTTTAAGAGTCAAAGATTCCTCTGATCCGAAAGTTCTTGAAAACGATATCGTTTATATTTTTGCGGGTGGAATTTTACCAACAAAATTTTTAGAAGATATTGGAATAAAAATAACTAAAAAATTTGGCGAGGCAATTCTAAAGCATTAATTCATTTTGTAGGAAAGAACATTTCTAAACTTCATCTTTACATAATTTTTATCATTTCGTTTTTGGCTTGTCAGATACTGGCCCAGATTTCTCCGGGTGAACTTACAAACGCTCACGCCGACCTGGAAGGAATGAGTAACTGCACTAAATGTCATGAACTTGGTGATAAAGTACACAATTCAAAA
>JAPHUI010000401.1 GCA_026193755.1 Ignavibacteriaceae bacterium
CCCATTAGCTGTAGTAGGATATTGCGAAGTGGTAAAAGAAGGATATCCTGATCATACTCAGTTTGATCCAAAGAGTGATCATTTCGATCCCAAAGCAAAGAAAGATAATCCAACCTGGTTTATGGTTGATATTAGACTATTAAAGGAATTTAAAACCCCTGTCACCCTTGATCAGATAAAAGCTAATCCGAAATTAAAAAATATGAAGCTAGTCCAGAGAGGACAAAGATTATCGGTAATGCCGGTTACCAAAGCAGAATGGGAAGAAATTTTAAAGATGGGAAGTTGATTGAATCTGTCACACTGAGCTTGTCGAAGTGTGACTAAGAAATTAACTTTCAGTCTTCGACAAGCTCAGACTGACAATTTTATTCGTGGTAGGATTTTTAGTTAGTTAAAGTGATTTAAGAATGTGAAAAATTTGTAGGGGCTGTAGCTCAGATGGGAGAGCGGTTCGTTCGCAACGAACAGGTCGTCGGTTCGATCCCGATCAGCTCCACAAAATCAAATCTTTTTCTCCATTAAAGTATGCGGAATAACTTCAAATAAAGTATACGATTCCTCCACACTGTGGTATCCATTCTTCTCATAAAATTCAATTGCATTATTACGTGCATGAATTATTATCCGTTTTGCACCTTTTGCAGTAACTATTTTTTCAAGTTCTTTCAGGACAATAGTTCCAATCCCTTTGCCTTCACATTCTGGTTCAACTGATATTGATCGAATTTGTGCTTCATCTTCTGTAATAAAATGAGCTCTACCAACTCCAATCGGAATTCCGTCAACTTTACAAACCATAATCGGAAAATCATTATTTCCAGCGTCGTCCTCTTCAGTTATTCTTGGTTGGTTATGAGGTGCGCGCAAAATTTTCCATCGTAAATCTCTGTACCTTTCAAATTCTTCGGGAGTCTGTGGTGGTCTTACAATCACTGATTATCCAGCAAATTGGTATCGTCATTCAGATCAGCACGATTGAGTATGTTTTGTGGTAATGATTTACTCGTTTTTGCACCAAGCTGTTTTATTTTTTCAGCGCGCTTGACAAGATTTCCTGAACCCTCAGAAAGTTTTTTCATCGCATCAACATAGCTGCCTTTTGCCTGATCCAGCCTGTTTCCAACTGAAATCAGATCTTCAGTAAACGCAACAAATTTATCATAGAGTGCACCGGATTGTTTTGCTATCTCAATAACATTTTGATTCTGATATTCCTGTTTCCAGATATTAGCAATTGTTCTTAAGGTTGCAAGTAAAGTTGAAGGACTGACAATCACAATATTTTTATCATAAGCATCAACGTAAAGATTTTCACCAAACTGAATTGCAATAATGAATGCCGGCTCAATCGGGATAAACATTAAAACAAAATCAAGCGAACCCTGATCAAAAAGATTTTGATATTTTTTGTCGCTTAACTCTTTAATATGTTTTTTTACAGAATCTATAAACGAGCGAAGGTTTATATTTTTTTCATTTTCTGTATCAGCAGAAGCGAACCTTTCATAATGAACCAGCGAAACCTTAGAATCAATGATAATTTTTTTGTTTTCAGGAAGATTAACAATTACATCAGGTCTTTTTCTGCTGCCATCTTCGGATGTGTAACTTTCCTGTACTGAGTACTCTTCCCCTTTTCTTAAACCTGATCTTTCAAGAATTCTTTCAAGCTGAATTTCACCCCAATCACCCTGAGTTTTTGTATCACCCTTCAACGCTTTAACAAGGTTCTGTGCATCCTGACTCATCTGCTGGTTCATTTCTTTTAAATTCAGAAGTTGTTCACGCAATGCCGCTGTCCTGCTTATACTGTCTTTGTTGGTTTCTTCGACTTTATTCTGAAACTCAGATATTTTTTCTTTTAATGGATTGAGGATTTCTGCAAGGTTAGTCTTACTTTGATCGGAAAACTTCTTTGTCTTCTCATCAAATATTTTGTTGGCAAGATTTTCGAATTCTTTTACAAATTTTTGTTGAAGTTCTTCAAGCTCGCCTTTTTGTTCAGCAAGTTTTTGTTGAAGGTTAGCGTAATCCGATTGTAGAGATGATAACTTTGAGCTCAGATCCAGAACTTTTTGCCTTTCGATATTTAATTCTGTTTCAATTTCATTTTTATCTTGCTCAAGTATTTTGCTTCTTTCCTCTACCCTGCCGGTTTCACCTTTGTATTTAAAGGAAGTAATGAACCAAACGGCTATTGCTCCGATTACCAATCCGACGATTAAAAATAGAATTTCCATTTTATCTCAAAATAATTTTATTTGAGTGTTAATATAAATAACCGTTAATAGAATTTCTTGCGATAAAAAGAAAAAGAGGATTTATTCATCATAAGAGTTTATATTTGCAATAATTATTATTCATCTCACAAAAAGTATTTCCAATGACCGAATGGATTCAAAATAATTTTGGAATTTCTCCTGATGTTCAG
>JAPHUI010000063.1 GCA_026193755.1 Ignavibacteriaceae bacterium
TCACTGTTGCAGTTGAAATTGATCAGAAGAGCTACATTGAAGATTACCAGAGCCAGGGACTTGCCGATGAAGTTCTGCAAGCAAAATTATATTTACAGTTAGGGCAGGGGATTACAGAAGATTTAGGTTTAAGTGCTTATGCGTTTTTAAGAAATAACCTCAGCGGCGGAAACCGTTACTTTACTTCTATCGATTACATCTATTACGAGGAAGAACTCTTCAACGATATTTATTCAAACGAAGGAGTTGAAACCGGATTAACACTGTCTTATCTTTTTCTTCCAAACATTATGGGGAAAATTTCCGGAAGATATGAGGTTAGAAACTATACAGACCTTCCCGCTGCAGATGAAGAAGGAAATGAGCTTGAAGAAATGAGGAAGGATAATCAGTTTTCTGTCGGCGCATCTATGGAATTTGGTTTGAGTCAGATTCTCAGCGGGCTCTATCTTTCTTTGAATTATAATTATATCAAAAACAACTCTAATGACTACTACTACGATTATAACAACCAGATATACTCAATTTCTTTAGGTTTTGATTTTTAGCTTGCCCTCAAACCAAGACCGTCAGTCTGAGCTTGTCGAAGACTGACGGTCACACTTCGACAGTCACAGTGTGACATCGGAGTTAGTGCTTAATATTGTACTTCTTAAGCTTGTATCTTAAATTTCTTTCGGTTAAACCCAGTAGCTTTCCAGCTTTAGTCTGATTGCCGCCGCTTTCCTGAAGTGCATCAAATATTAATTGTTTCTCAAGAGTTTCAACCTGTTCGGTGAGAGTTCCTTCTCCAGGAGCAGTGATTGTCCTTTCTTCCTTGAATCCTTTTATGCTCATTGGAAGGTCGTTTAACGTGATTACTTTGCCGCGAGTTAATACAACGGCACGTTCAATTATGTTTTCCAATTCGCGGACGTTTCCAGGATAATTGTATTTCATCAAAACGTCAGCTGCCTCTTTAGAAATTTCAACCGTATCTTTTTTATTTTCCTCACAGTACTTTTTAATGAAACTCTCGATCATCGGCAGGACATCTTCTTTTCTTTCTCGCAACGGAGGAATTATTATTGAGACCACATTTAATCTATAATAAAGATCTTCTCTGAAAGTTCCGTTTTTTATTTTTTGCTCAAGGTTTTTGTTTGTAGCTGCGATAATTCTAACATCTACTTCAATATTATCTGTCCCCCCGACTCTTTCGAACTGGTGTTCCTGTAGAACGCGTAAAAGCTTTACCTGGATTGATTGAGGAATATCTCCGACTTCATCTAAAAAAAGTGTTCCACCATGTGCAATTTCGAACCTTCCTTTCTTCATTTTGTCCGCACCTGTATATGCACCTCTTTCATGTCCAAACAACTCGCTTTCAAGCAGAGTCTCTGTCAGTGCCGGAATATTCACAGCGACAAACGGTGAATCTTTTCTTGAACTCATATAATGAATAGCTTTTGCAAGGACTTCCTTGCCCGTGCCGTTTTCTCCGGTAATTAAAACAGTTGCTTTACTGTCTGCAACCCTTGCAGCTACATTTATAACTTCCTCCATCTTTTGAGACTGAGAAACTATTGAAGATATTTTATACTTATCCTGAAGCTGCGTTTTTAATAATTGATTTTCAGATTTCAAATTTTTGTGTTCAATTATTCTGTCAATCATTAAATCAAGCTCATCGAGGTCAACAGGTTTTGAAATGTAATCGAAAGCACCGAGACGCATTGCTTTTACCGCGTTCTCAACTGTCCCGTATGCAGTAACAACCACAAAGCTTATTTTAGGGTTTATTTTTTTTACCTGTTCGAGAACTTCGATTCCATTCAAATCGGGCATTTTAAAATCAGAAAGAATTATATCCACAGGACTTCTTCCTGCGATCTCAACTCCTTCTTTGCCTGACGAGGCCGAAAAAATTTTGTAACCTTTTTTCTTCAGGTATCCGGTGAGAACATCTCTCTGCGCGGCTTCATCATCAATTACTAAAATGTTGTAATCTTTCATTTTTGCGGTATTGTTATTTTAAATTTTGTGTATTTATTCACTTCGCTGAAAACTTCTATTGTTCCTTTATGTTCAGCAATAATTTTCTGCACGATGCTTAAACCCAAACCAGTCCCTTCCGGTTTTGTTGTGTAGTAGAGATCGAAAATCTTGTTCTTTATCTTTTCTGGAATTCCCTTACCATTGTCAGAAACTTCAATAATCAGTTTATCACTCTCATTAAAATAATTGATTTCTACCTTCCCGTTTTTATCAACGGCATAAATTGCATTCTGCACCAGGTTCATCAAAGACTGTTTTATAAGTTCCGGGTCAATCATCATTTCAAAGGATTGATCAGATAATTTTATTAATTGTGCGCCTTTCAACTTTGCCTGTTCTGAGAACAATCTGTAAATGTCTTCAAAGAATTCTTTCGTATTTACCTTTTTTAATTGGATATCAAGAGGTTTTGCATAGCTGAGAAACTGTGTGATAATTTTATTAATTCTCGTTACTTCGCTTCTTAAAAGGCTGGTAATACTGTGGTATTCATCAGATTCATTTTCAACTTTAAATTCTTTGTCAAGCCGTTGAGCAATCATTCCGATCGCATTAATTGGATTTCTAATCTCATGAGCCACACCTGATGCAAGTTCACCCATTGCAGAAAGCTTTTCTTTCCTTTTTGATTCTTCTTCAAGCTTACGGGCATCGGTTAAATCGTTTATTACAATTATGTAATTATCTTTACCATCATCATTTTTATTCCGTGTAAAGTTCAGATTAAGATACTTTACTTCAGCTTTAATGAAAGTATCAATCGAAACATCTGCACATTTATCATTTTTGTTTTTACAATATTCATCCAGTGATTTTGATATCACCGGAGATAATTCAGATAAATCTTTCTGTAAAACCTCGTCTTCATTTTTCTTAAAGAGTTGCTGAGACGATTTATTAAAAAGCGTGATCTTCATTTTGCTATCAAAAACAATCACGGCTTCGCCCATATTCTCAAGCACAGTCGATGTAAAAGTTTTGAACTTTTTAAATTCGTTTGAAACCGACTTAAGATTTTGTGTTGTAAAGATGATGCTGAGAATGATAACACCTATTGTAGCAAGAACCAGAGAAATAATAATCAGTCTTCTTACCATTCTGTCTTCGACTGCTCTGACATCATCAAGCGTTAATCCTATCCTGAAAATGCCTATCACTTGATTATTATAAACAAGTCTTTTCACTGTTTCAAAAACCTCCTGATTTTTAAACTTATGAATTCTTGTAAAAATTTTATCAGAATTCATAGCGTTGCTTAAAAAGAGATCTGAAGCAATTGCACTCATTGTATCAACAGATGAGCCTGCTGCAAGTATACCAAGCGAATCCTGCAGAACAATGTATTCAATTCCCTGGTTATCTGAAATGTCCCTAATAATTTTTCCCAGCCCAATTCTTTTTCTGAAATCAAGGAATTCTTCAGCGTTCATATTAATTACAATCGCGCCTCTTTTATTTGCGCGCGCAACTGCAACAGCAAATCTTTGTCCTTCTGTAAACTCAGCTTCTTTGAGTCCGATAACATATTCATCCAAACCAGCTTTAAGTATCGGTTCAAGCTCATCAGCTCTGTTGATATTTTCTTCACCGTGGGGATGGTCTTCTTCCGGGATTCTGCTGGAAAGAACTCTCATTCCGTTTTTGTCAAAAATATTTATTCTGAAAAGCGAGTTTTCTTTTCCGATCTCAATCAGTTTTTGCCGGGTAAGCACATTAAGACTATCAAGATTCCTGATAAGACGTGCATTATTAATTAATCTCTCTGCTACCAAGTCTTCAATCTCTTCGCTGGAGTTTAGAGCATTTATGCTGCTTTGGTTAACAGTTTCGATCAGTGATGAGGATTGCTCCGTTAGTAGATGAAGAATCTCACCCTTGCTTTGCCGAAGCTCTATAATAGCTGAGACTATCATCAGAGCTCCCACAATGAGAGCAACGGCTATGATAATCTTGGGCTGCAATTTATTTAGAAAATTCATATTCAAAAGTAACCAGATTTAAAGCAAGATTGAATCCAAACTATATCCTGTCAGATTCATTCATATTAATAATGATTCATCATTTCTTCGTCCACATAGTCGAAGCCTTTCGTCCTTAAAGTCGAAGTAGAAATATTAGCTAACGAAAAAATCGAATATCAGAATAAAATCAAAACTTTCCCTGTTGGCACACCCATTGAGTAAATCTTATAAAGCGTAACTAATTAAATCTTAAATATATAAAAGGAAAAAAAAATGGAAAGCAAAAAGAAAATCTCAGCGATAATCACATTGGTAATAAGTGTGATTTTATTTTCCACGTTGATATATGCACAGAACGATCCTGTGAAGAACCAGGAAGAAAAACAAGTGCAGACACAACTTCAGGAAGAGAACCAGAATCAGGTTCAAAACCAGGTTCAGACAAAAAATGAAGGGGACCCACAGACCCACTTGAAAAACCAAACTCAAACCCGGACTAAAGAGCAAAGCAAAAACCAAGTAAAGGTTCAGACAAAGGAACAAAACAAGGTTCACGGCAGCGGTTTTGTTGATGCAAACGGTGATGGTTACAACGATAATGCACCTGATGCTGACAAAGATGGTATTCCCAATGGAAGAGATGAAGATTATTCCGGTACGCAAAATAGAAAAGGAACAGATGGTCAAAAAGGATTTGTTGATTTGAATAGCGATGGGATAAATGACAATGCTGTTGATTCAGATGGAGATGGAGTTCCAAACGGTCAGGATCCAGATTATGTAAAACCGAATGACGGAACTGGTCAGCAGAACAGAAATGGTAAAGGCAATAAGAATCATGGTAAAATGTGGGGACCAAACGACGGAACCGGTAATAATGGAATTGGTCCGAAAGATGGCACAGGATACGGTAGTGGAAGCGGTTCAGGAAATTGTGACGGCACGGGTCAAAAAAGAGGCGGAAGAAAATAATTAGTTAGGGTTAATTACTGAGGACGACTGACAACGGTCGTCCTTTTTTATTATCAGCAGTTAAAATTAAGTAGGGCACTACTAATTATGAATAAA
>JAPHUI010000135.1 GCA_026193755.1 Ignavibacteriaceae bacterium
CAAAAATAATTTCCTTATACTCAACTGGTGTTAAATTATGATCTACTAGCATAGCAATATCCACATTTAGTTTATAAAATTTTTATTAACTCACAACAAGTGTTAAAGTCATTCCGGCGATTCTACTTTAGCAGGAGAGTCCGGAATCTATTTTTTTAATGTCTTTCAGATTCTGGACAAGCCAGAATGACTGAGGATAGATTTGCTGTGTAAAATAATTTATTATTTAGAATCAGGTACTAACACTGATCGTTTTGTGTACTTGTGTTCCAGTGTGTTTTTAAAAACCTCATTTATTTTTGATAGAGGGAATGTTTCGACAAACTTTTCTATTTTTAATTTTCCATTCGCAACAAGATCGACCACTTCAGGATAAAGTTCCGGTTTGCATCCCCACGTTCCAATAAGTTCAGCATCAAATGCCATCAGATTACTTAAACGTACTTCAAGCTTATCCATTGTAAATCCGACTATAGAGAGAGTAGATGCAAAAGTTAAAAGATTGAATCCCAGTTCCTGACCGGCTTTTGTCCCGGACATTTCATAAATTTTCCAGCGATAAGGAGATACACCAAAATCTTTTGCGATTTCCCTCACTCTCGATTTTACAGATTTAATATCAAGTTCTTTTACATTTAATATAGCATCGACTCCATTGTCTTTGGCGGTATTCAATTTTTGATCATCAACGTCGATGGCTAAAACCTTTGCGCCAAAAATTTTGGTAATCAGTGCACCATAAATTCCTACCCCTCCTACACCTATAACTATTGCAAAATCGTTTGGTTCTAATTTTGATTTTTTAATTACCTGGTAAGGAGTTGTTACTGCATCAGCAATGACAGTAAGCTGCTCAAGTGAATGACTTTTTAGTACATTATCGTTAACCTGGCAAAGATATTTAAAGGGAACTTTGATGTGTGAAGCAAAACCACCGTCAAAATCATTACCCGGCATTAATTGGTTTTGACAAATATTTCCTCTGCCTTTTTTGCATAATTCACATTCTCCGCATGGTAGAACAGCAGGTATAATAACATTCTTATTCATCCAATTTGCCGGCCCGGCTACAACAGTGCCGCTTATTTCGTGTCCTAAAGTTAACGGAAGAGGATGCTTTGTTTTAACACCATAATGCCAAAAACTTAAGTCTGTATGACAAACACCGCAGCCTGCTATTTTAACAATAACTTCTTTGTCATTTATCTCGGGTATTGGACTTTCTCTGAATTGAAGCTCCCCATTTAATTCGGTCATCTGCCAGGATTGTAATTTGTTTTCTCCCATGATCATCATCCTATTTATGGTTGATTAGGATTTATAAGAAACAACAATTAAAAAATAATAATTATCGAACAATTATAAAACGAGAGGTGTTCTAAATTTTAAATGATCTTTCTTTAGCCGAAAAATTTTTCTGGTTTTACTTTGCTTTGCTCCTAATCGCGTTTAAAACTCTCTCAGGAGTAATAGGAAGTTCAAAAATTCTAACGCCTATTGCATCAGCAACTGCATTGGCAATTGCACCAAGAACGGGAAGCGTTGCACCCTCGCCAACTTCCTTTGCACCGAAAGGACCTGCAGGTTCGTAACTATCAACAATTGTTGAATCTATATCAGGAATATCTGCAGAGGTTGCTATTAAGTAATTATGTAAATCAGGGTTCCTCATCTTTCCGTTGGAATCAAAAACCTCATCTTCAAGTAATGTTTCACTCATTCCCATAACTACAGCACCTTCCACCTGTCCCTCGACTGCCATCGGATTGATTGCAGTGCCGCAATCATGCGCATCCCAAAAATTAAGCACTTTAACTTTTCCGGTTTCCACATCGACTTCAACTTCACAAACAGAGGCAGAAAATGAAAAAGCCGGTGACGTACCAACTGCTGCACCCTTATAGTTTCCACCCAAACCCTCCGGGGGAGAATAATGTCCTTTGCCAACTAAGGGTCCGTGCTTTGAGAAAAAATTTGTTGCTGCTACATCCCACGGCACGAAATTATCGGGGTTAGTTTTTTCAAAAATCATATTATTTTGTGCGTCGAGATTCTCAGCATCAATGTTCATCATCTCGGATGCAATAGAAAGAATCTGTTTTTTAACTTCTTCGCCAGCCATCTTCGAAGCATTACCGCCCATAAGAGTAACACGACTGGAATAAGCACCGAAACCTATTGGTGTTATATCGCTGTCAGCAGAAACAACGCTCATCCGATCAAAACTAATTCCCATTGCTTCGGCAGCTGCTTGTGCAAGTACCGTATCCGATCCCTGACCAATATCAGCATCGCCAACAAACAAAACTGCCTTTGAGCCATCTTCCTGTACTTTTATAATCGCATTAGAGTGTGGAAATTTTGATCTGTAAATTGGATAGCCTGCCCCGGATACAAATCCACCGCAGCCTATACCGATTCCACGGCCTTTCGGAAGTTTCCCTTTTTTCTTATCCCAACCTGATTTAATTCGGACTTTTTCAAGACACGCTTTGAATTCGCAAGAATGAATATCAAGATCATTGCAAGTACGGGTCTCAGGTTCCATTGCATTTTTCAGTCTTATATCTATATGATCCATACCAATATCATCAGCGATCATTGACAGCAAAGATTCGAAAGCGAATCGTGGATGAGGGGTTCCATGTCCTCTCATCGCTCCGCAAGGAGGAAGATTTGTGTTAACTCTATATCCATCATACTTATAGTTTGAAAACTTGTAAAGAGTGGGCAGCATTGAGCCAGCATAATATGTTGAGACAATTCCAAAGCTAGAATAGGCACCGCCTTCTAATACAGCTTTTTGTTTTACGGCAGTAATTGATCCATCTTTTTTAACACCAATCTTTAAATCAATATATTGTTTATGTCGTCCGCGACCATAAAGGTACATTTCTTCCCTGTTGAAACGCATCTTTACAGGACAACCAGCTTCTTTTGACAGCAGTATTGAAAGAATCTCCAGCATATTGGTTGCAGCCTTAGCTCCGAAACCACCACCACAGTTATACATTATCACTCTGATATTTCCCAATGGAAGATTAAGAACACGGGAAAGCTGATGATGAACATAGTGTACTACCTGTGTTGAAGTATAAACTGTAACCCTTCCATGCCGATCCCATTCTGCAATTGCACAATGAGGTTCTATTGGATTTTGATAAATGCGGTTACCGACAAACCTTGCCTCTTTAATGTAATCTGCTTCTGCAAATCCTTTCTCAATATCACCGAAGTGATGATCAACTCTTGTATTTATATTATTCTCATATTTATCATCGAACAATCGTGGTGCACCATCTTTCATTGCTTCCATAGAATCAAATACAGCAGGAAGTTCTTCGTATTCGACTTCAATTAATTTTATTGCTTTATAACATGTTTCTTCATCAATTGCCGCAACCGCAGCAACTACATCACCAACATATCTTACTTTATCTTTTGCAAGAACATTCTCGTCATAACGGGGAGGGGAAGTTCCATAAGTGAGATCAGTAACATCCGCACCGGTAAGTATAACTTTTACACCGGGAAGAGCTTTCGCTTTCTCGGTCTTAATTGATTTAATTTTTGCATGGGGAAGAGGACTTAACAATAGTTTTCCGTAGATCATATTTGGCAGAACGATATCATCAGTGTAAATGGCTCTTCCGGTCGCTTTATCCGGTGCATCTATCTTGGGCAATCGCTTTCCAACTACAGAAAGATTCATTGCAGATTTCTGTGGCTGGTATTCAATCTCTCCCGGCTCTTCACCCCTCAGATAAGCTTTAGATGTTTCAACGGCTTCGAGTATTTTTGTATAACCTGTACAGCGGCATAAATTTCCGGACAATTCTTTTTTTATTTCTTCTTTGGAAGGATCTGGTTTTTCATCAAGAAATGCTTTGGTTCTAAGAATCATTCCTGGAGTACAGAATCCACATTGTATTGCACCTTTCTCAACAAAAGCCTGCTGGATAGGATGTAGTTTTTCTCCTTTTGCTAAACCTTCAATTGTCAAAACATTTTGTCCATCAGCTTCAACAGCAAGAACCAGGCACGAGTTTACTGCTTTACCATTTAGTAAAACTGTACAAGCACCGCAGTCACCCAGCTCACAACCCTTTTTTGCTCCTGTAAGCAGCAGTTGATTGCGAAGCAAATCGAGCAGTGTTGTGCTTGGTTTTACTGCTAATTCATACTCTGTTCCATTTACATTTATTTTTATCAGAAGTTTCATTTTGCAGGTCTATTCAATCAAATAATTAATTGAACGCTTTGCCGCTTTTACAACTGCACGCTGTGTTAACACATTAACCAACTGTCTTCGGAACTCAGCACTTCCTCTGAGATCATCTACCGGTAGTGAATCCTTTACTACTGTTTCACCTATCGATTTTAATAATGCAGAGTCTTTTGCGAGCTCATTTATTTTTTTTCCATTCAGGATCTCAGATCCTTTTTTACTCATTCTCGGTGTTGGAGCAACTGCACCAATTACAATGGAAGAATCGGTACAGATATTTCCATCCGAAGTTATACTTACACAAACTGAAGCAACAGATATTGAAGCAGTCTCCCTCAAACCAAACTTTTCAAAACTGGTTCCGACATTTGATTGAGGAATGGGAACAATAATCTTGGTCATTAATTCCCCTTTTTTGATCGAAGTTTCTTTATGGAAGATGAAAAAATCTTTTAACGATACCACTCTTTTGGAGGTTGAACTTACTATTTCCACACTTGCATTAAGAGCAATTAATATAGGTGCCATATCGCAGCAGGAAGCACCGGTGCAAAGGTTACCGCCAATAGTGCCTGTATTACGTATTTGATCTGTACCTATTTTTGAGGCTGCTTCAGACAGAGCAGGAATTATCTTCTTAACTAATGATGACTTTAATACTTCATTATGTGTTGCACAAGAACCAATAATTAGTTCACTTCCGTTTTCATTGATTGTCTTTAATTCCTTAATTTCCATTAAGGAAACAATCTCTTCGTTTTGACGAAGTCCCTTCTTTAATTCAACTAAAATATCTGTTCCACCGGCAATTGGAGAACCATTATTGCATTGCTCGAGAATCCTGCATGCTTCAATTAGTGTTTGAGGTTTGTGGTATGTGAAGTCCTTTAAATACAAGTTGACAGTAATAATAATTTTGAGATTTTTTCTAAATATCCATTGATGCTTCTAGTTCTGGTTTCTTTTCTCCATTATTCAAGGCATTTTTATGAGAAATTGCTTTCACAAGATTAGTAAAAGTAAGATTCAAAGGAGTTCTGATGTAATGTTTTTTACCGTATTCTACTATTTTACCATTCATATAATCAATTTCAGTAGGTTTATTACTAAGCAAATCAACTGCAAGGGAGGGGAAATGATTTCCTGCGTTCTTCAGATATCTTATACATAACTTTACAAAATTATCTCCGAATTTTATTTCTTCTGCTTTTGCTACGTCAATTGCCTCCATAATGATTTGTTCCACTATTTCTAAAGTATCGGGATGATCCATAGCTTCTTTCATTGTCATTCTGGAAATTGCACAAAGTGGACTTAGAGCAGCATTAAGAATGGTTTTTTGCCATATTTGATTTGAAATCAGAAATGAATCTTTGCTTAATGTTTCAAGGTTTGCCTGAGTCAGAATCTCAGACATCCACTCTGAAACATCTGTTCTTGAATCATCAATGGAACCTATATAATTAGGTGGGTTAAAGAAAGTTACATTTACCACATTTGGTGCCTGTAAGTTTCCTGCGAAATTTATAACCATTCTTAGAATTTGTGATTCATCAAAATGACTGGTGTATTTTACCTTAATATCTATGCCATTCTGTGCAATAAGTAGAAATAAATCTTTACTTACTCTCTTTTGAACCTGATCTAATACAGAATCGACATGATACGCCTTCACTGCACTTATTAGAATGTCAAGATCGTTTTCAAGTAGTGAACTTATTGAACTGTGTGTGTAATCAAAGAAAATTGTCTTCGTCATTTTACCGACAAGCTTTACACCACTGTTTCTTATTAAGTTCATTTTTTCTTTTTCCACATCGCAGATTTCGACATGGCAGCCAGCTTCTTTTAAATGAACTGCAAGCACCAAACCAACAGGTCCCAATCCTATAATTCCGATTTTATATTTCAGAGAATCCATTTCTACTTTCCTTATGTTTATAAAACGATTTAATTATCATTCAAATTTTAATGCGAGCATCTACTACAAAGTTACTATTTTCAAATGCAATAACTGGATTAAGGTCCATTTCCTGAATTATTGGAAAATCAGTGACAAGCTGAGAAATGCGCTGGATGATATCTAGAACACTATCTTTATTAACACCCTTCTCTCCTCTTATTCCTTCTATTAGAGGAGAGGCCTTAATTGATGATAGCATTTCACCTGCTTCTACATTAGAAACGGGGGCAATTTTAAAAATCACATCCTTAAATACCTCAACGAAAATCCCTCCCATCCCGAACATAATAAGATGACCAAGTCCGGGTTCTGCCTTAGCCCCAACAATTAGCTCTCTTCCGCCCGGTAAGTATTTTTGCACCAGAAAATTAAGATCTGATAATTTAAGCTTCGTTTTCATTTGTTCGATAGATTTTCTCAAATGAGTTTTGTCTTTGATATTAGTTACAACTCCTCCAACATCACTCTTGTGAATTACCAATGCCGACTCAGCTTTGATTACAACAGGATATCCTATTTCTTCAGCTACCTTCTCAGCTTCTTCATCAGTTTTTACTACCTTCCATTCTGCAACAGGAATATTATATGAAGTTAGTATATCATAAACCTCTTGGGAACTAAGTAATTGCCGTTTTGACTTTTTTGCTTCTTGAAAAATTGTCTCAGCTTTATTTTTACTTACATCAGTGAACTTCTTCACCTCACCAGTTTTACGCGAACGTATCTCTCCAAAACGTGTTAATGCAGCAAGGGCTTTAGCTGCCATCTCGGGAAAATCGTAACAGGGGATACCCCCACCTTTCAAAATATTTGTGGTCCCTGTCCACTGAGCTTTATCAGTCATATAGTTGCATATGATTGGTTTCTTTCTTTGTAAACTAACTTCTGCCATCTCTTTTGCAATACTTTCTGTGTCTGCAAATGGAGGAGTAACAAAGTTGATATAAATGCTGTCAATTTGGTCTTCATTAATTAATGTATCCAGCGCAGCCCGGTAATGTGGAGCCGCAGCGGTTGCAAGTACATCTATAGGATTATTGATTGAAGCATCTGCGTAGAGTTTATCTTTCAGAAAACTTTTGCCTTTATCTGAAAGAGGAGGAATTTCAAGTCCTAAATCTACAAACTCATCAGTTGCTATTATTGCGGGACCACCTGTGTCTGTTATCAAACCAACGCGGTTGCCACGCGGAATTGGTTGAGTAGCAAATGCTATTGCTGCCTGACACATTTCTTCTTCATCTCTGAATGTAAGAATACCTGTTTTATTGAAAATGAGTTCAGTGGAAAGACCAATTCCAGCCAGTCCTCCTGTGTGTGAAGTTGCTGCTTTCGCACCTTCTTCAGTGCGACCTCCTCTCATTGCAAGAATTGGTTTTTTAGCTGCGACTTCATATGCCATTTCCATAAAACTTTTCGGATCGGCAAAACCTTCAACATATAATACGATTACTTTTGTTTTTTCATCATCACCCCAGTACCTGATAATTTCTTCTATTGAAATATCGCAAGCATTACCATTTGATGCATAATATCTCATCCCAACACCGAGATCAAAAAAGCGCTGCATAATAACTGCACCAACTCCTCCACTTTGAGCAACAACGGAAATATGTCCGGGATCCGGAAAGGTAAATGTAAAATCACAATAAGCTCTTACATCAGGATCAGA
>JAPHUI010000071.1 GCA_026193755.1 Ignavibacteriaceae bacterium
TACTGCCATCAAACTCAACTTCATACTCACCGGCAGGTTTTTCTTCGTTAACTAGTGTTGCAATTTCGTTTCCAAGAACGTCATAAACTTTTAGTGTTACAAATTGCCGACTGCCAATGGCATACTGTAGACTGGTTGTTGGGTTAAACGGGTTTGGGTAGTTTTGTTCAAGAGAAAAAACAGAAGGATTTGTTTCTTCGGTTTCAACCGATACAAATGCGTCTCCGAACCAGAAATTATCAACATACATTTCATTATCCGGATAATTACCAAAAAAATCAACTGCCGCTAACCTTAAAGCACCCCCATAACCATGTGCACCAAGAGTCCATTGCCAAACACAAATTGAATTATTATTTACTTTTAATTCTCCAATATCTGAATAAAGATTGACAATGATTTTGACATGAAACCATGTGTTATTAGGAAAAGCAAATTGCGTAGCTCCAACCATCCCGGTATTTACAGTGGCAATTCCACCGTCCGGAAAAAAAACTTCAATAGCCCATTCAGCAGGATCAGGTAAAAAACCCGATAATAAATTAAAGTAACCCCCTTCACTGGCAGGTATCATCATATCAAACTCGACATTCCATACTCCGGAAGTTTGATACCAAGGCGTTTAACAACATCATTGTTGTATAGTATGACAAATGATTTTATTCCACTAAATGCATAGTCTGTTGTAATATATCCATCCTCAACAGGGTTACAGGGAATTAAACTCCACGTTGTCCAGTTAATTGAGTCTTGGCAGGCAAGCTGTTCTCCGGCTATGTAATTTTCAAAATCAGTAAAGTAAAATTGTGCGGTAGAATAAGGTGTAAATAATAAAATACTGAATAATGCAAGAAAGAAAATATATGTTTTTTTCATAACTTACCTCAATATTTATTTGAGTAGTATCATTTTCTTTGTTTCAATGTAGTTGCCTGCATTTAATTTATAAAAATATATCCCGCTCGTAAGTCCTTCTCCGTTGAATTCAACTTCATATTCTCCAACTGGTTTTTCTTCATTAACTAGAGTTGCAACTTCATTTCCAAGAACATCATAAACTTTTAAACTTACAAATCCGAAATCCGCAATCCGAAATTCTATCTTTGTTGTTGGGTTAAACGGGTTGGGGTAATTTTGGTACAACTGAAAATTGTTTGCAATAATAGAATTTGTTTCAACAGGAACTAAAAGATCCGCTTCATAAACTCCATTTCCGTGAGTCGCAACTCGCAGCTTATGATTTGATGCCAGAATATTCAGATCGTAAACAAAAACCGCTTCTGGTAATCCGTTTGAATACTCAGACCAAGTACTACCTGCATCGATTGAAGCGTAAACTGTTATATCATTTCCAAAGAAAACTTTATTTTCATCTAATGGATCGACTATTACGGAAAATGCCGGTGCATCAGGTAACGACGAACCGATATCAATCCAGTTCTGTCCTGCATCTGTTGATTTAAATAAATGCGAGCTTCCAAATCCAGCAATAGTTACATAAACTGTCGATGCATTTGATGGTGCGATTGCTATGTCAGTGAGATACCTGTCTGGCAATATTCCAGTAATATTATTCCAGGATGTTCCGCCATTGAACGTTACAAAGATATTTCCTCGTGAGGAAACAGGTGAGGTAGCTGCATAAACTGTATCGGCGCTATAATTTGAGGCAGTTAAAACCAGAAGAGGATTTCCATCCAGGCTTTGCCCACCATTAACCCTGGTCCACGAACCACCCTGGTTTGTAGATTTATGAACGTAGATGCTACCTGCATAAAGAGTATTTGGGTTTGAGCGGCAAACCACGAACGGTGCATAAAATCCGGCACTGGAAGAGTTTGGTGGTTGAATACCGTTCCAGTTGTCACCTAAATTTGTGGACCTCTGCAAAGCTAGATATTGATATGTTCCATACATAATATTTTCATTGGTTGGATGTATTCCTGCAGCACAACCATCTCCACCGAGAACTCTTTTCCACGCATCCGTTCCCAGATAAATTGCTGTAGCATTATCCTGTAGTCCTCCGATTCCAATATCACCACTTATGAATGATGAGGCAAACTGGCTGTAGAATTGTGTTGATTGATATCCACCGTTGCAACCTGCAAAAGTTTCTCCACCATCAGTTGATCTGAACACACCACCATCAGTGCCTAAATAAACTATGTTCGGATCATTAGGATTATAAGTAATTGAATGTTGATCAGCATGAACGTAATCTGGCGGACCTTCCGGACCTCCGGGGGGAGTTACACCAAAATACCAGAGATACCAGTAAGTTTTTTGAGTTAGGGTAGTTCCGCCGTTAGTTGATTTATAAACATCAATCCCTCCGGTTAAAATCAGGTTTTGATCTGTTGGGTTGACTCCGACCCAATGAGAATACCAACCCTGGTAAGTTGAATAATCGGTGGTATTAATTATGCTCCAGTTATCACCGCCGTTTGTTGATTTACAGAGCCATGTTCCCGCACCAGTAGCACTTCCGTTTCCTATGCTTGCAAAAATTATCTGCGGGTCTGCCTGATAAATTTGCAGTAATGCTTTTCCGCCATAATTTGTAGGTAAGCCGCTTGTTAACTTCGTCCAGGAGGTTCCACCATCAGTTGTTCTGTAAATTCCGTTACCGGTGCTGTTCAGATTTCCGCAAGCTTCAAAAACTGTGTTGCTGTTGCCAGGCATTATTGCAACATCTGTAGCCATTAAAATATTGTGCATCTGATTCCAGGTTTGCCCGGCATCAGTAGATTTAAAAGTACCTTCCGTGGTCGCTGCCCAAATTATGTCGTAGTTATTAGGATCAATTCTGACTTTCTGAACACCTCTTTCTGCATTATAACTCCAGTCGAGACTTTTTGTCCAGGTTACACCGTAATCAGTAGTTTTTAAAATTCCCATTCCATAACTGCCGCGTGTTTCTCGGACTGTTAATCCTCCGTGAGAATTCTGATAGTTGTAAACTTCTCCAGTGCCGATATAAATTGTGTTTGAGTCGTTCTGTACGATAGCAATTGAACTAACTCCGAGAACTGGATATCCGGTCGGCACCTGCTGCCAAACCGAAACACCTACTCCACCTGTGTAGCTTCTCCATAATCCACCGCTTGCAGCTCCTGCAAATATAGTGTTAGTATTCAACGGATTGAATTGAACGTCAAGAGTCCTGCCACCGATGTTGTGGGGACCTATTTGCTCGAATATGTATGTCAATGGTTTGTCTTGCTGAGTGAGATTGGATTTTGAGTATTGGTAAGCTTTGTAGTAACCGTCAGAGGGAATATCATCATTTGGGTAAGTTCTTGACCTCGTCCAGAAGTTTAATGCTTCCAATGCATCCGAACTTTCTTCTTTTTCTCCTATTTCATTCCCACTCTTTTTTAATTCAATTAAATTGAAAGAAATAAACAACGATGCTAAAAAGGCAGAAACCAAAATTAAAATTGTAAGCTTTTTCATATTTGTAATCCTGAAGTTTTTTTAATTTTAAAATTTATTTTGATAATGAAAGATACTTTATTTTAACAACATCATTTTCTTTGTTTCAATGTAGTTCCCCGCCTTTAACTGGTAGAAATAAATTCCACTCGGTAATTCAGATCCATTAAATTCCACTTCATATTCTCCTGGTTGTTTTTCTTCGTTAATTAGAGTTGCAATTTCATTTCCTAAAACATCGTAAACGTTCAATGTAAACACAGCGTTGTCATTCCGGGCTTGACCCGGAATCTGAAATTTTATTTTTGTTGATGGATTAAATGGGTTGGGGAAGTTTTGACTTAAACTGAACTCTTTTGGTAAAAGTCTGGAAGAATCATCAATAGAAAGGAACCTATCAATCGCAAAAGTTGAATCACTTTTATCATAAATTGTACTATCTGCAACATCACTGATTTTAATTAAACAATTCCAGGAGGGATTCGGAACTTGAACGAACCATTTGTAAGTACTATCACTCGGTGTTGAATCTACAATTGTAATCCAATTCGTACCCCCATTAAGACTTAATTTTATTCTTACACTATCAACACTAACACTATTCCATTTAATTTCTATAGTATCTCGAATTGATAAATGTTCTCCTCCGTTTGGAGAAACGACTGTAATATTATTAGGCAAATTGTTTTTGAATTTTAACAGCCATATATCCGAATTTCCGGCACCAAAAGATTTAGTATAACCGGTTACTATATATCCGCTATCACTGGTTAAATTTATTGAATAAGCTTGATCATCCTGCGGACCACCGACTATTTTTTCCCAGGCAAGAATGCCACTCTCATAACATTTTAGGAATGAAATATTCGGCCCATATATCGTAAAAATGAAACCATTATCATTAGTCGGTTCGATTGAAGTCAATACAGCAGGATATTGAGAGCCTAATACTATCTCTTCCCAGATAACGTTACCATATTGATCAGTTTTGTATATTTTTGGTTCCTCAACCGAGGAAATTTGCCGAATGCTACCTCCTAGTATTAAGTTGCCGTCAGAAAGTTTTTTAACGACTGGACCCCAAGCAGCGATGTACGCTCCGTAATATCGAGTAGATATGAAGTTACCATTTGACGAGATCCTACTAAAAAAATGTTCATTAAGATAACTAGGAGGATAAAAAGGATAGGCATAAATACCACAAAAAGCATATCCTCCATCATCAATTTGCAAAACTGAACGACCATGGTAATGAAAATCGGAAGTACTAGACCCAATTGTTCTTCCCCAAATAAATTTACCATCTGCATCAGTTTTAACAAGCCAAGCATTATTATTCTGACCTACTGAGTCTCCTGCAATTATGTAAGTATCATCTGATAGTTGATGACCTTCATAAGCACGTTCATTTGTGGTACCACCAAAAGTCTTAAACCATTCGATATTTCCTAATGAATCAGTTTTCCATAAAAGAAAATCATCTCCACCATTTCCAGAAGAATTTGTCGTCCCGAATACTGCATATCCGTTATCGTTGGTTTGAACGACATTTGCCGCTCTGTCATTGCCTGTTCCGCCAAATGTTTTAGTCCAAAGTGTGTCACCATTTTCATCTGTTTTAATTAACCAAATATCCTGCCCGCCAGCTCCAAAGGAACTTGTTGTTGCTGCAACAATAAATCCACCATCGTTAGTTTGCTTAACTGAATTTCCAACATCTGCTAATGGACCACCGAAAGTTTTTGTCCAGGCTGTATCAGGGATTTGGGAATAAATTGCTGAAGATAATAAGAAGAGAAGAATACAGGATAAATATTTTATAGCTTTCATTGCTATTACTCCCTGTTTAATAGATTCAAACGTAAGGAATAACTATCCGAAAATCAATTAAAATAATTGTTGTCTCATTTTTTTAATATCTTTACTGTAATTTTTAGAAGGTTTTAGCAAGTGGCAGACTTCAATTATATAGACCATTACAAAAAAGACGCACTCGAGTTCGATTACTTCGAAGAACGGACAGGCGCAACCGAACACGATGAGAGACGCGTAAGAGAATATATTATTTCAAAAATTCCTAAATCGGTCAATTCAATCCTTGATGTGGGCTGTGGAAAAGGCTGGGTTGCAAAAGAATTTCTTCCAAAGGGAAAAACTGTAGTTTCACTTGATATATCGGTTACAAATCCATCAATAGTAAAAAAGCTTTATTCAAATCCAAAACATTTTGCTATTGCAGCAGATTCGTTTCATCTTCCGTTAAACGATAACTCATTTGATTGTGTAATCGCATCAGAAATAATTGAGCATGTTGTTGATCCGGCTGGATTTATTAAAGAGTTGTTTCGAGTTATAAAAAAGGGAGAAAGTTTGATTATTACAACACCCTACAAAGAAAAATTAATTTATTATCTATGCATTCACTGCAACCAAAAAACTCCTGCCAATGCTCACATTCATTCCTTCGATGAAAAAAAACTTGAGAGTTTGTATTATGGAAATGATCTGGAAAGTTTTAAGTATGAAATTTTTGGGAATAAAATTCTTCTCTTCTTAAGAACTTATGTGATACTTCAGTTTTTTCCTTTCTGGCTTTGGAAGTTAAAAGATAAGTTCTTTAACCTAATAATTAACAAGCCGGTGCATATAATCTGCATTTATAAAAAGAAGTGAAAGTGCCATCACACTGTCATTCCCACGAAAGTGGGAATCCACAAATAAACAAAAAAATAGATTCCTGCTTTCGCAGGAATGACACATTCAGGTTAGACTAGTGTTTTAAGTAGTGTTGTTATTTCCTTCTCCCAGTTCAATTCCTGAGATGCGATGTGACAGTTTTGTTTTTTGCTTTCGTGCAAGCTGCTGTCTTCGGTAAGTTTTTTAATTGCAGAAATCAGTTCATCTTTATTGTCAAACTCAACAACAAAACCGACATCATACTTATCAATTATTTCTTTCATTTGAGGAAGATTGCTGACTATCACCGGAACCTCAGCCATTATGTATTCGAAAAGTTTATTTGGTAAAGCATAATAGTAGCTCTTGCTAAGATTCTCAATCAAAGAAACACCAACATCAGCAGAAGCAGTTACTTTTGGTAAATCTTCCTGTGTGAGTTTCCCAAGAAAGTAAACCTGGTCAACAAGATCCATTTCAGAAGCTAGCTTTTTATAATTCTCTTCAAATTCGCCACCACCAGCAATAACAAAAACGTGATCTGTAAGATCTTTAAGAACTTCAAAAACTTTCTCTATTCCTCTTCCTTTAAGTAAAACACCCTGGTAAAAAATAATTTTCTTATCTATATCTATTTGTAAATGCGAGTGAAGATCAAGATTTAGAGTGGGTTTATAGTAGCGTGGAAGATTCCTCAATAACAGAATGTTTTTAAGTTCAAATTCTTTTTTAAGAAATTCAGCATCCATTGCTCCGGTTACAATCACATAGTCAGCTTTCTTGATGAAAATTTTTTGGGTCCATTTCCAGAAAGTTTGTTTAAGTTTTTTATCTTTTAATGCTGCGAGATACCCAAAAAGTTCACGTGAGTCGTAATATATTTTAGCACGTTTCAACTTCCCCAAAATTATTACAAAAGGAAGAGTGTATATATCCTCAGCAAAAATTATCGAGGCTTTCGTTGTAATTAATTTTAGTTTAATGTACCATATAAATTTTAGATAAAAAGAGATTGATAGAAATCTTTTTTTTAATCTGTAGATTGAAATTTCTCCGTGTTCTTCTTTAAATCCTTTAGTCAACCAATCGAATCCTATGAATTCTACTTCAAAATTGTTTGCGGTAAGAGTATCGAAGAGATTTTTACAGCGAGTGTCGAAATTAATGTTTCCGAGGAATGTGATGAGAACTTTTTTCTGTGAGCTCATTTTCAGCTTTGGTGTTTTATAACTTTTTACGGAGAGTATTTCGCATAACGGTTTTTGCATCAAACTTTTCTTTGAAGTCAATCAGATTCAAACTTGGTGTCATTGGATTTTCAGCTTTTGTATCCTGAGAAACTCCTATATCAACGTACTTGTATCCCTTTTCAGTCGACCATTTAACTACTTCATACATAATTCTATGAATAGGTTTCAAATGTTCAAACTCATACAGAAGCATATTATAAAAGCAAAGAGTGACAGTCTCATTGCAAACAAATACTGATGAACCGGCGATAGGTTTATCTTTATAATAAACCATAAAAAGAACTAACCTGTCCGGCATAAGTTCTTTCAGTTTTAAAAGATCTTCCAGTGAGTGAGTCGGTTTTACATCGTGTCGCGCTTTGTTATCAACAAGAATTGGATAAAACTCATCGTAACGA
>JAPHUI010000256.1 GCA_026193755.1 Ignavibacteriaceae bacterium
ATAAGTCCGGTTATCCTGTTTTCACCCTGTGGGGTTTCTTCAATAAACAAAAGAATAGCTTCACCCTCGCTTGTATCAGTTTCAACGGGTTCAAGTTTTCTGTAACCGCTCTTCTTATAAGTAAAAAGTCTTTTTACCAAGTTTTGATTCTTTTCTAAAAGATTATGAATCTCAGTACTGAAATGCTTGTAATCCACCGATATGAAATTATTTTCATCATTCCAGCCAAGGAGATCAATTTTATCATCATTAACGCTATCAGCAACAAAAACCATAAAAAGTGAGGGCAACTGATCATAAAAACTGTCCACTGTAGCCGGTACCTCTTTTGCTTTAAGTTTTGGAATTTCATCCAGGAACAAATCAATCCTGCTTGCCCAGCTGTTCATTATATCTTCGGAATACTGATTAACCGAATAAAGAATTGCATCCAACTGGTTTGCGTAAATCCTTCCGATCACTTCTTCATTTTGATTAAGGGAGACCATTTCGTTAATGGTTAGAAAAGCTGCGGGTAGCAGGATTAAAATTATAAGTATGACTACTATTCTTTTTACAGTTCTGTTCATTTGATTAACAAATCTGTCTGATTACTTTCGTAAAGCAAAATATTTTTTCCGCTTCTAAAATAATGAATTAGAGAATTGCTTTCTTTACTTATTGAAATATATTGTTTAAAATAAGATGAGTCTTTTTAATTGTTGATTAAAGGAATAAACCTGCAACGCATTCTGATAATAATTGGAATAATTATTCTACTCGCTGGACTGCTCTGGCCATGGATAGTTAAGTTGCCGATCGGTAAACTTCCGGGCGATATTTTTATTGATAAACCGAATTTTAAAATTTACATCCCCATTACAACGATGATCATCATAAGTCTCTTGCTCACCTTAATCTTATGGCTGTTCAAAAAATGAACACTTCGAATGTCATTCCTGCGAAGGCAGGAATCAAAAGCAGAATTTTCCTGCAATATCTTGAATGGATTCCCACTTTCGTGGGAATGACACGTTCATTGTGTTAAGCTTTTAACAATCCAACATCAACCAAACATTTTTTAATACGTTCAAATGTTTTGTGAATATTGTTATCCAACCCAATAGAAATTCTGACAAGCCCTTCACTCAGTCCCATTTTTTGCTGTTCTTCTTTCGGGATTTCGGAAGATGTACTGTGACCGGGAGAACTGAATAATGTTTTAAAGTAACCAAGACTCACAGCAAGATATCCTACTTTTTCTTCCTGCATTTTATTCATCAGAGCATCTGCTGTTTTTTCATCACCGGCATCAATAGCAAGCATACCTCCGTAACCGAAACCCTCATTCATAATTTCTTTTAATACCTTGTGCCCGCCGTGTGAAGCCAGTCCCGGGTAGTAAACTTTAAGACCAAGTTTTTCAAAATTTTCAGCCAGGTATAGTGCATTTGCACTATGCTTTTCAATTCTTATATGAAGCGAGTGAAGGTTTTTAAGAATGCTCGCTGCTCTGTGGCTGTCGAGAACCGGACCTAACAACATTGCTGTTCCTGAATTTATATCCATTAACTGATGAATAAATTCATTGCTGCTGCAAACACATCCTGCTACGCAATCGCTGGTTCCATTAATAAATTTTGTTAAGCTGTGAACCACTACGTGCGCACCAAGATGAACAGGACTGATAATTACGGGGCTGAAAGTATTATCAACAACCAGTTTAATATTATTCTCATTAGCTATTTCACTAAGCTTCGGAATGTCTGCAATTTCAAGCAGAGGATTACTCACAGATTCGCAATAAATTATTTTAGTCTTTTCTGAAATTGATTCTTTTACGGCTTCGAGGTCTTGTGTATTCACAAATTTGACAGTTATCCCGAATCTCGGAAGAAGATTCTTAAAGAGTGCATACGTCCCTCCATAAATAGTTCTTCCCGATATTACCTCATCACCGGAATTACAGACCTGTAAAATAGAACAAGCAATTGCAGACATACCAGAACCCGTCACAATAGCAGCTTCGCTACCCTCTAATCTTGCAAGAGCATCTGCCAGGTATTTATTAGTTGGATTCCAGTGTCGGGAATAAAGGAAACAACCCTCAACCTCGTGATCGAATAGTTCCTTCATCTTTTCCGGACTTAAAAAAGTGTAGGTCGATGAATCAGTTATTGATGGATTTACATCTCCGTACTCCCCAAAAACAAGATAATCCTGAATTTCTGTACTTGGATCAAAGTGGTGCATAATTAATCTCCTTAAATATTTGCTTTGTAAAAATAAATAAATGATTTTTCAAATAAGTTTTATAAATATTTGGAATTTAAATGAATGAAAAGCAAATAGCCGCAGAATATGCTGTTGATTACGTAGAAGACGGAATGATAGTCGGACTGGGGACAGGTTCCACTGTTGCATTTATGCTCAATAAACTTTCTCAAAGAGTTAAGACCGGGCTTACTATAAAAGCGGTATCAACTTCGGCAGCCACTACAAAACTAGCCACAACGTTGGGCATTAAAATTTCAAAACTTAATGAGATAGATGAAATAGATCTCACTATTGATGGTGCAGACGAAGTTGATGAAAACCTGAATGGTATAAAAGGCGGCGGCGGAGCGTTGTTATATGAAAAAATAGTGGCTTCAATATCAAAAAAGAACATCTGGATTGTCGATTCAAAAAAGCTGGTTAAAACTCTTGGGAAATTTCCACTGCCGGTTGAGGTAGTTCAATATGGAAGCAATCATCTATTTAAAGAATTTGAGAAAAAAGGGTATAAACCAGGTTTTCGCAACGTTGGGAAAAACCGATTTATAACCGATAGTAATAACTACATCATCGACCTAAGAATGGATAGGATTGAAGATCCGTCGGTACTCGATATAAAATTAAAGAGTTATCCCGGAGTAGTTGAAACAGGTTTGTTTTATAATGTTGCGGACTTGGTTTTAGCAGGCATTGGAGATAGTGTGAAAGTAATTAATAAAAAAAAGAGAGAACAAACCTGAAAGATTTGAACTCTCTGTTCCCCTTTTTATTTATTGACGTTACTTATTTGCGCCCATTCTTCTTAATTCTCTTGCAACTTTTTTCGAATTATTAAATG
>JAPHUI010000177.1 GCA_026193755.1 Ignavibacteriaceae bacterium
AAAATTCGTTTATCCTGTTTGTGTTTTCTGCTGCATCAACGAAAGAAGTATTCTGAGGATTTCCATATTCTTCAGACCAATAAAGTTTCCCTTCAACTGAACTGATTGACCAGGCTGATAAAACATTCTGATCGTTCAATGCAGCAAGGTTGGTTTTATCATTTGCATTATATAAAACCGGGGTAATCGATACACTCCCGCCACAAGAAATCGGGAAGCCCGGAACAACTTTTCCTGTTCCTCCATCGACAGCAAAAATTCTTCCATCTTTTGTCACAGAAATAATTTCTGAGTTATTATCACCTTCAAAGTCAGCTGTAAGCGGAGTTCCAACAAAACCAATTCCTTCAGGATCGGTGAAAGGAAAATTATCGGTCATTGCACCGGTTAAATTGTAAACTTCAATATTGTTTCCATTGTTTGCAACGATATAGTTTGTGCCGTCATGTTTAAGATCGGTGAGAGCTATTGATTCATTTATATCTGAATAATTACCAAAGGAAAAATTAAATAATATGTCACTCCCTCGTAATCCATAGATATTCTTTTTATTTGTAACACCATTGCTAGTTGAAAGCACTGATAAATAATTTCCGCTTGAGTCTCTAGTAAGCTGTAAATCTAAGGGATATTCATTAGTGAATTCGTGGCTTCCTAAATTATCCACGTAATACCAATAATCAATCAGCTCCATGGTATTTAATCGCCCTATAACTGCATAAAAATCAGATTCGACTGCAATTTGATCTGCAACAATTGGTGGGGACAATTCGACTGTTTTTTGGAGTACAGGATTAATTGGATCAATTTGAATATCGTAATAATTTATACTTCCTTTAAAAAGAATTGATGGATCTTCATTTTCCGCATAAGTACCTAAAATCAATTCTTCGCCATTTCCACTTTGAAGAATAACAGGTTCTGCACTTATTCTTTCACCGATGTCTACAGAAAATACTGATTGTGTACTATCGTGCCCTACAACAATGTTGAGAGTTGAATCTATACCACCATAAACATATTGAGTTTCGTTTTGAACTTGTCCAGCACTTTTTAATCTAGTAAAATTATCAAACCTTGATTGCTGACCGTCTGCATTAACGACTATAAGTGAGTCATCAACTATAAAATAATATGAAGTGCCAAAATTATTCTTCAAAGTTGATAAAGATTTTCTTGCAACAAATTTTGTACTTAAACTATAACTAAACAACGGTTTTACCACCGAATCCCCAAACTCAACTTTGAAGCTCATACGATTTGAGATATTAGAGAAATCTTTAATTGTAATTAGACTGTTTGCACCGGAGTTTGTAAGTGTGCTTGGTCGTGTGTCTTTCGCAAAACGGTTTTTGTATAACTCAGCAGGATTAGAGGCATACCAGAAATCTGCATAAGTTCCTTCACCAATTACTTGATCCCCAAATATTGTATAGAATATTTCGCCGATATCCTGCACACCGTCGGCTTCTTCTACATCGACTCCTCTTCTCGTTTTATCTGTGTTAACTTTATTCTCTGATATCTTTTCATTAATTACATTTTCATCAATATGCCAGATTACAATTCCGTTGCCGGGAACTGCCCAGTCGAATTCATCAACGTCGGTTATTACACCGGAAAGAGAATCAACATTAAAGCTTTGATATCCTGTTGTATCATTTAAGAA
Organism: Ignavibacteriaceae bacterium; assembly: GCA_026193755.1. GTDB lineage: Bacteria > Bacteroidota > Ignavibacteria > Ignavibacteriales > Ignavibacteriaceae > IGN2. The sequence continues at coordinate 1,670 of JAPHUI010000177.1, forward strand.
AGCTTTTGTACGAGTTACATTGTCTTGGACATAAGTAACAATTGAACCATCTTTATTTGCATCACGGTTTCGGTTTTCAATTAAATAATACTCTGAGGAGTTTATTGGGACTTTTAGAATTACAGTATCACTCATCGTTGCGGCAAGATTAGTAACAAGGTTAATGCTCGCATTTTGAATATCTACAGTTACAGGCTCATCCCATCCTAATCTTATTTTTGACCAGGGACAAGGTTCCGGAGGATAACAACCGTTGTAAGCAAATATCCCCTGCCCGTCCATTAAACCAAATCTACCAATGGCACTTAATCCGGTTTCAGTGTCGAAAAGATCTGGTAAGCCGAGATGACTGCCTATGCTTGCACAAATCAATCCGTTTACAGTTATTTCAATTAAAAAACTTCCGCTAATAGTTTCAACTTCCCTGCTTTCAGTTTCGGGAATAATCATACTATTCGTAATATTGAAAGAACCGTTCGAAACAGGAATTCCTTCATATGATTCTCCAAAAATTTCTTTGAAAGCATTCCGACTTAAATAAACAGAAGGAAGGTCTCGTTCGTTTCCAATGCTGCCCGGTAGAGAAACATCTCTGCCAACACCAGCGTGAAAAATCAGGAAGACATCATAATCACTGAAATTAAAACCGGGATTTAACTGGTCTGCTTTTGTCCATGTTTCTACGGAAAAATTTCCCAATGGGGTAAAATCATTCGAACCCGGAGCGGGAGAATAATTTCTCATTCTGTCTGATAAAGAAAAAGTATCTGGTAAAACTGTGTATTCTATTTCAAGTTTACCTTTCGATACT
>JAPHUI010000211.1 GCA_026193755.1 Ignavibacteriaceae bacterium
ATTCCATACGCTCATCGCTTTGATCTTTCTGGTTCTTATGCAACTCTTTCTAAAAGAGCTGAATTCGACTTTCTTGGTGATTTTAATGATATGTTTGAAGGCTTGAATACCAAAACTCCTGTGAAATTCACTGGTTTGAAAATAACACGCTTCTATGGTTTTGGAAACGAAAGTGTAAGAGACGATAGCCTTTTGAATGAAAATTATTATAATGTAAATCAAAAATATTTTGGAGCCGGATTCTATTTGATGATTCCCATTCTAAATGAAATGGAAATTCATACAGGGTTGTTGTTCGAGATTTCGGATGTGTTTCGTAACGATAATCAGTTAATTAATACATTGCAACCGTTCGGGTTAGGAACAATTGATTTTTTTGCTCTGTCTGCTTCCCTGAAATTTGATAATAGGGATGATAAAGAAATACCGTTTACAGGATATTATTTAGATGTTTTTACTGATGTATATCCACCAACACTTAACAATAAAAAATATTTTGGTAAAGTTACAATGGATGGAAGGACTTATTTTTCTACAAATTATTTAACTGATTTTACTTTGGCTTTGAGAGCATATAGTGAAATCGCATGGGGCAGCTACCCTTTTTATAAGGGGGCATCTATCGGTGGTAAAAAAACTCTGCGTGGTTTTCCAAGAGATAGGTTTGTTGGGGATTATGCACTTTTGGGATCAATCGAATTAAGATATTATTTGACAAAAGTTTATTTTCTGGTCCCATTTAAATTGGGGATGAATTTATTTACAGATACCGGCCGGGTTTTTTATGAGGATGAAGAATCCTCAAAATGGCATACATCCTTTGGTGGTGGATTATGGTTCAGCATAAATGAGAAAGCAATTAATTTTTCTCTTAACCTTGCAAAATCTCCGGAAACCTTAAGATTTTATATAAGTATTGGGCAGATGTTTTAATTATGAATTTGCAACGATCATTTTTTATAGTCCTGTCAATTCTTTTGCTAAGTTATTGCAGAGATTCTTCGCCGAATCTTTCAAATAGTCTCCTTAAAAAATATAATTTCGATCCTGACAATATTACGGTTATTAAATTACCCCAGTCACTTAGAGAAATAAGCGGATTAGCGTTTCTAAAAGGGAATGAAGTATTAACTCATAATGATGAAGAAGGAATAATTTTTATAGTTGATATCTCTTTGAGTAAAGTGGTTTCAGATTTTGTTCTAGATGATGATGTAGAAAAAGATTTTGAAGGAATAGCTGTCGTTAAGGATTCAATATATCTTGTTAACAGTAATGGGACTATTTATAAATTTCGATTGCAACAGGAAAATGAGAGTGCTGACTTTGTCAAGTTCAAAACTTTTTTGGATAGTGAAAATAATATTGAAGGATTTTGTTACGATGCTTCTACAAATTCACTTTTACTTGCTTGCAAAAATGACCCGGGAAAGGGATTTAAGAAATTAAGGGCAGTATATGAATTTAATCTTAATAAAATGATTCTGGTAAAAAAACCTAGATTTCTTATTTCTTTGGACGAATTGAGAGATAAATTTAATATTAATGGATTTGAACCATCTGGTATAGAAAAAAATCCAATTAGCGGTAACTTCTTTATGGTTTCTGCACATCCTGAAGCTATTTTAGAGCTAAGTCCTGAAGGAAAAATTTTGGCTGCGTATCGACTTGATGAAAAAGAACACAAGCAGACGGAAGGTATAACTTTCCTGCAAGATGGAACTATGCTCATTTCAGATGAAGGGCAAAAGAAATCTGCACGGATTTCTATCATCAGATTAAAAAAAAACAGATAGAAATGATTCAAAAAAATATCCTGCTATTTTTAGTATTAGTACTTTTACTTAATATAATTTCCACCTCATCATTCTATAAAAGTTAACACTTAGGGTGTAATAGTTGATGAATATTAACAACTAATTTCATATATTCGCATCAGGAGGAGATGAGAGCTTATGAAATCAATAATATTTATTATTGCTGTTCTAATTTTTGCATCCTTTTTATACCCGCAGAACAACTACAAAAAAGAATATATCACAGTCATTCCTGGTGAAAGATATGAGGCAGGCGGTTTTCATGAATTTTGGTTTGGTACACATTGGAGGGATATTTGGTCTACTCCAATAAAAGTAGAAATACTTGATCTTAAAAACTTTGCCGGTGGATTGACTCCGATAAAGAAAGGTGGGGGATATCAAACAAAATCACTTCGATTTAAAGGTAACGATGGAAGGCTTTGGAAATTCAGATCATTAGACAAAGACCCTACAAAAGTCCTACCTCCGGATTTACAAGGGACGGTTGCATCTGATATTGTTCAGGATCAAATAAGTTCAGCAAATCCTTTAGCTCCTTTCGTTGTACAACCCCTGCTTGATGCTGTTGGTGTGTTGAGTGCGAAGCCGATGTTAGTCTATTTGCCGGATGATATTTTACTCGGTGATTATAAAGAAGAGTTTGGTGGAATGTTGGGTATAATTGAGGAACACCCAGATGTATCAGGCGAAGATGCTGATCCTGGTTTTGAGAACGCACTGGATGTTAAAGGAACATATAAGCTGCTTGATTACCTTGCGAAAAAACGAAACCAAAAAATTGATTCAGAAGAATTCCTGAAAGCAAGATTGATGGATCTTCTTCTTGGAGATTGGGATAGACACATGGATCAATGGCGGTGGGCGAAATATGTGGAAGAAGACGGTAAAGTTTGGTACCCAATTCCACGAGACAGAGACCAGGCTTTCGCAAAATATGATGGAATTTTTCCTTCTTTAGCTCGTACTATAATCCCTCAACTTTGTGATTTTGGGTATCATTATCCACAAATGGAAGACTTAACATGGAATGGAAGATTTATTGATAGAAGAGTTTTAACAGAGTTAGATAAAAAATCCTGGGATTCTGTTACTGCTTTTGTTCAAAACCGGATAACAGACCAAGTAATTGAAGATGCGGTTAAAAAATTACCTTCAGAAGATTATAAACTCTGTGCAGATGAACTCATTTCCAAATTAAAATCTCGAAGAGATCAACTGCCTAAAGCTTCAGAAGAATTCTATAATTTGGTGAATAAATTTGCCGATATCTTTTGCAGCGATGAGGATGATTATGTAGAGATAAATAGAGTCGATAATAATTCAACGGAGGTTTTCGTTTACAAGAGGGATAAGGATAAAGGAAACAAAAAAGGAAATCCTCTATTCTCTAAGATATTTAATAGTGATATTACAGTTGATATCCGAATTCATTTAAATGATGGTGATGATAAAGCTATTTTATACGGTCAGTGTGACGAGGGACCTATTGTGAGAGTTATTGGTGGTGAAGGAAGGGATGAACTAGTTGATGAATCTTTTGTAGATGGGTATTTTTTAAGCATTACTCCTTTTCGTTCGGCACAAAGTAAAACTTATTTCTATGACAGCGGAAATAAAACGACCGTTAGCGAGGGACCCGGAACCGTATATGATGACCATGATTGGCCGGAACCCAAAGATGAGATTGAGATATACGAACCGAAGCAGCTAGATAGGGGACACAATTGGATGCTGGTTCCGGTTCTTGGATTAGACACTGACTATGGCTTAACAATTGGCGGGGGAGTAGCTTTACATAAATATAATTTTAGAGTCGTACCGCAGGACTATCTGCAACAAGTGACTGTTAGCTATTCAACCAGGTTTGGAAATTTGGCTGCTGCTTATCAGGGAGATTTTTATTCATTAGTGAGAAACGGAAAGTTAAATTTACTTTTTGCTTATAGTGAACAGTATGTTAACAGGTATTTTGGGTATGGTAATAATACAGTTTATAACAGTGAACTGGAACGAAATGATTATTATCGTGTTGATCAAGAATTGTTAACATTATTTCCCACGATCTATTATAATTTTTCAAAAAGAATCTCCGGAAATGTTGGTATATCGTTTATCCAAACAAAAACCTCACTCAGAAATGATACCCTTTTAGCTGGATTCAAATATGGTGATTATGGTATCAATAAACTTAATCCCCTCGGTATTCATTTAGGGCTTGAGTTTGATGGAAGAGAAAATCCATTCTATCCATTAAATGGTTATTTTTTAAAGTTAACAGGTTCAATGTTTCCGGCACTGGATAAAATTCCTGAACCGTTTTACTTATCAGGATTTGATATAAGAGGTTACTTAACACCTGAATTTATTTCGTTTGCAACTTTAGCCCTCAGAGTTGGTGGAAGTAAAGTGTGGGGAAAATATCCTTTCTTTGCCGGTGCTGCCGTTGGTGGGCAGGACAATTTAAGAGGATATAATAACAATAGATTTTCCGGTGATGCTGCACTATTTGGACAAGCCGAATTGAGGTTGTTCATCACAGAGATTGAGCTAATTCTTAAAAGCAGGTTTGGTATAAATCTTTTTGCAGAGACTGGAAGAGTATTTACTGATAATGATAATTCTGATAAATGGCATCCTTCTTATGGATTTGGTATTTGGTTCTCTTATTTCAACTCGGAAATAATACCATCTGCATATGTTGCTTTTTCTCCTGAAAGAACTACTTTTGCTTTTGGATTGAGTATGGGATTTTAGGAGGTGAGAATTAAAGTGAGGTTACAAAACATTTCTATATATTGAAATTTAGCTGAAGATAATATTACTGTTTCAACAAATTGTAAATCTCATACTGGCTTCTGATTTTCTGCTCATTCTCATCTTCTTTGTAATTATTCCTTTGATCTTTATCAATTATCCTGGCTTTAATATTATCATTCCACTGGATATCAATCATCTTCTGCAATTGTTGCTGAACTTCTTTTTCGTGGATAGGAAACGCAACCTCAACTCTTCGACTTAAATTTCTCTTCATACAATCTGCTGATGAAAGAAAATATTTTATATCTCCGTTATTATTAAAAATATAAACCCTGGAATGTTCCAGAAATCTGTCTACAATACTTGTTGCTTCAATGTTTTCACTAATATCTTTTATGCCAGGCACAAGACAGCATATTCCCCGGATTATTAACTTGATTTTCACACCGGCATTTGATGCTTCATAAAGTTTCTTAATCATCTTACGATCTTCGAGACTATTCAACTTCAAGGTTATCCCCGAAGGTCTACCCTCCATTGCATTATTAATTTCATTATCTATTAATTTAATCAACTCTTTTCTTAAGTTGAATGGTGCTACAAGCAGATGCTTAAATTTTTCCTTCTTACTTTTTCTTTCCAGGAAATAAAATACTTTCTTTATGTCTTTTCCTATTTCCTGACTGGCTGTCAATAATCCGTAATCAGCGTAAATTCTCGCAGTCTTTTCGTTGAAGTTTCCCGTTGCCAGATATGAGTATAATCTTGCTTTCCCTTTTTCATTTCTCTCTAACAAACAAAGCTTTGAATGAACTTTTAATCCCGGAAAGCTGTAATATACTTTCACACCTGCTTTTTCAAGTATATCTGCTGAAGTAAAATTTGTTTCTTCGTCAAACCTGGCTTTAACTTCCACAAATACCCTTACATCTTTACCATTCTCAGCAGCTTTTACCAATGAACGAATAACAAGGGAATCTACCGCAACCCTGTAAAGTGTGATTTTAATTGTTTTAACATTGACATCATCTGCAGCTTCTTCTAAAAACTTTAAAACATAACCGTAAGATTGAAAGGGAAAACTAAGAAGAACATCCTTATCAGAAATTATATCAAATATAGAAACTACCCCATCCAGATCCTTACAAAGCTGCGTTGGCATAGGTTCATTTTCGAGGTGGGGTTTATCAAATCTTGGGAAGTTAAAAAAGTCGTTAAAGTTATGATACCTCCCACCGGGAATAAGATCATCTTTGTTCAACTTCAATGCAACTTGCAAAAACTTTAAGAAGTCTTTCGGCATC
>JAPHUI010000044.1 GCA_026193755.1 Ignavibacteriaceae bacterium
GCATAATACAGTTTTTTGGTGACTTCATTATATTGGTGATGGCAACGTCCACATTTTTGATCTTGCGCCTTGGCATGCCGGTAATGCAAGGATTTGTCCATGCCGATCGGCTGCCATATAGAAACAAGATCCGGATTGTCCTTATGGCACTCACCGCAAACCACCGGCCCGCTTTTTTGCCCGGCGTCAGCCGTTTCCTTGTGACAGGCAACACAGTTGACATGGTAATTATCCATCATTTCCTGTTTGGCGGTATTCTTGAGCCGCATATATTTGGGAACCAGGCGATCATTCTCAACCAGATGGCAGGCGCTGCAGTCCTTGTTTTCTTTTGCCAGCGCTTCTGTGTGCTTCTGGTGAAGAAATGTCACCGGCGGCCGTTCCAGCTTGCCAAAGGTCTTCATGGAATCGATGCGAATAATGTCTGCCCGTTTTTGAGCCGCAGATTCAGAGGGTCCCTTGGATCCGTAAATTCCGGTACCGGTCAGGCAGATTGCAACCGTAAAGGCGATAAGTATGATTCCAGTCCTGCTGAGCCGTATTCTACCTTTTCTCATTTCCCAAATCCTCATTAAGAATGGCAAATTTTATTTTAAACCATTTTAGCGCTTGCGCCTGCTTTTTTTCTTTCCTTGTCAATTAAATCCTGTATGGTTGTTTCATCATAAATTTTAAACATCGCTTCATTTACTTTATTCCACATTGAAGCGAAAGCACATTCTCCGTTAAATGGGCAATCATGCTTGGAAATACAGGCAACACAATCCATCGTGCGAGCATTTCCCTGCATAAATCTCAAAACATCGCCTACCGTAATGTCTCCGGGCGAGCATTTGAGTAAATAGCCGCCATAAAAGCCTCGTTTGGATTCCACCCAGCCGGTTCCTTTCAACTGACCCAGAATCACCTCTAGAAACCGCAAGGGAATTGCTTGCGCACGCGCAATTTCAGAGATTTTTTGGGGTCCCTTTCCCTGGTGCTTGGCAAGCTCAAAGATGGCCCGCAGGGCATATTGATTTCTTTTGGGTACAATAGCCATACCACTTTATTCCCAACTGCTTTATTAGGGGTCTTTCTTGACTTTCAAGGTCGAGAAGTTTCTTGACTCTCATAGTCAAGAAAGCGTATAATGTCAAATCTTTTTTTTGATTTTTTAAACTTTTATAACTAATAATATTAGATGGTTATGATGAATTACCACGGTGTGGGACATACAATATCACATTGTAGTAGAGGAAAAATCGGGGTCAGAAAGCAAGCATTACATCTGTTTAATTGGTTGTATTGGTTTAATTCGTTCAATTGGTTCGGTTTTTACCAACCAATTCAACCAATGAAACAAATAAAACAAATCGAACAAGTCCCTTAACCCCTGAACCTCTGAACCCTGATTATCAAAAAAAAGGCGGTGCCATCTCTGGCTCCGCCTTTTTCGGATTGTATCAAATATGGATAAGGATGCCCGGCAGGCATCCACTTCTACCGTCTAACGAATGGACACTTCATGTGCGCCTTCCATGGGATCTCTGAACGGTATCGTGACTTTCAGGACCCCATCTTCATATTTGGCTGATGCGTCTTTGGCATTTACCGGACAACAGAAAGCCGCCGTGGTAACGTAGTCATAGTCCTTCCGGGGAGCGTTGAGACTGAAGCTGTCATCAAGCATCTTCAGATGGATATCTTCCTTTTTAACCCCTGGTAGGCAAATTTCCAGATTTAAAAGCTTACGGTCATCATCCACATATGAACACACGTCTGCGGCCATCTTAAATTTTTCTTCTGCCATTTCAATCACCTCCCTTGAGTTACCGCAGAAACGATTAACGTCTCCAAAGTTCTATTCGGTTATAATAAATAAACCGTCTTTCCATTCTGCCAACATTCCAATTAGAGCAAATCCCTTACCTTTAAGCCCAAGATAAGGTTGTTTATCATATAAATTATGGTAATGCACAACCGGTCAAAAGCAAGCGCCGGGCAAACTGTACCCCCATCATAACCCATAACCGGTTTGCAGTTCGATATTGACAATCCGGGCCGGCCGTTTATTATGACCGTATCCGGGTGGCCGCTATCGTGGTCGTCAAAAAGCCGTCGCCGTATTCAAACAGATTCGATTGACCGAGAAGAAAATAGGTCTTAACTTCTCATTTCACTGCTTATCGCAAACGAAATATGCGTTCCGGAAAGGATAAATTCAAATTATGAATATCGCCGTGCCCAAAGAAGTTCATCCCGGCGAAACCCGTGTGGCGCTCATCCCAGAACATATCGCCAAGCTGGCAGAAATGGGAGCGCATATTACGGTGGAAACCGGAATTGGACAGAACTTGAATTTCTCTGATGAAGACTACGTGAAGGCGGGGGCCTCTTTGGAGGCAGACCGAAGCAGTTTGCTTCAAACCGCAGATATGGTGCTGCGCATCCGCAAACCAGCGATGGAAGAAATTGAGTTGCTGAAAGAAGAGAGCACCTATGTAAGCCTGCTGGATCCGTTTAACGAGCGCGAGCTCATTGAGGCCTTGATGAAAAAGAGAATCACCTCTATCAGCA
>JAPHUI010000089.1 GCA_026193755.1 Ignavibacteriaceae bacterium
AAACTTTCAAACTTATATTATGTTGGCGCATCGACAACGCCCGGCACTGGTTTACCAATGGTAATCGTTAGTTCAAAATTAGTAACGGAGAGAATAGAAAATGACTTTGGAACATTACACTAAAACCAGTTACAAGCTGAGCAAAAAATTAACTGTTGCTTACAGCACTTCATTCAGCCTGGGAATAAAAGTATTCAAGCCTGAATACAGAGACCCTATTTTTGCAATTTACGGATTCGTTCGTGTGGCAGATGAAATTGTCGATACTTTTCATTCTTACGACAAAGAAAATCTTCTTGATAAATTTACTGACGATACATGGGAAGCAATAAATGCTGGAATATCTACCAACCCAATTCTTCAAGCTTTTCAAAAGGTTGTAAATGATTACAACATCGATCGCAAACTGATTGCCGCTTTCTTGAAAAGTATGGAAATGGATCTTTCGCGTTCCTCATACAACAGGGAAAATTATGATGAATATATTTACGGCTCAGCAGAAGTTGTGGGACTGATGTGCCTTAAAGTTTTTGTTGATGGTGATGAAAAGCGCTACAAAGAGCTTGAACATTCAGCACGAATGCTTGGTGCTGCATTTCAGAAAGTTAACTTTCTCAGAGATATCCAGAGTGATATTAATGACCGTGGAAGAATTTATCTCCCCGGTATTCATCACATTGATTACATTGATGACCACAATAAAGCTATGCTTGAAAAGGAAGTTGATGCTGAATTCAAAGAAGCATTTCACGGAATCGTTCATCTTCCGATTGCGGTAAAGCTTGGTGTGTATTCTGCATATCTTTACTACCTGATGCTCTTCAAAAAAATTAAAAGATTAGACGTTGAGCAATTGAGAAGAAAGCGTGTTAGAATTTCTAACGCATATAAGTTCTATTTATTAATAAAATCTTATTTCGAGGTAAAGGTTTTAAAGACAACGTAATAGATTTTTTCGTGGACGTCTCTTTTCGACCGTGGTAGCCGAGGAATTCTAGGTATTTATATTTAAGTCTGATATGAATAAAGGGTTATGATTTATGAAAAACCTTGTTTTCATATTTTTACTTTCGAATTTCATCTCTTTCGCACAGTTTTCTACCAAGTGGGATACTGTTCACACAGGACTCTATTTTAACGATATAATAAAACTTAATACCGACACATTAATAGCTGCTACTAGTACGGGTATATATATATCAACTAACCTTGGAAACAATTGGACACAAAGAGCGAACAATGTTATAACAAGTATGGTTAAAGATAGCAGTCAAAAGATTTATGGATTTTATTACCAAGATATTTTTGTGTCTAATAACGGTGGTTTTACCTGGACTATAGTTAACTTTATTCTTACTCAAGGATGGATCGCTCAACTCAAAGTTGATAATTACAACAATCTTTGGGTTCTAACTAATGAACCCGATAAACTCTTTAAATCTACAGATTCGGGGTCAAGTTGGAATTTAATGTATTCCACCAATTATGATATTACAGATTTTGATTTTGATAGTATGAATAATATTTATTTTATAACTTTTGAAGGGTGCCTGAGATCCACAGATGGTGGGACTAATTGGAATTTATTTTTTCAACAGTATGAATTGAGACAGATAGAAATAAATCCCAACGATGAAATTTATATTACTTCATTCCAGGTGATATATCAAACTAAAGACTCTGGCTTACATTGGATAATATTAAACGGAATACAAACTCAGTTAATCAAATCTATTAATGATAATAATATCTTAATTGTTGACGATAGAGTTTACAGATCCTCTGATGGAGGCACTTATTGGTACAACATGGGATTGAATATTTCTGAACCCTCCCTAATAGAAATTTTCAGTGTGGATTCTGTTATCTTAGCTTCTTACTATGATATCCTAGTTAGATATGACCCTAACGGACAACTACCACCTAACATTGTTAAAGATAATTATCTGCCTCTATCTGTTGGCAATAAATACTTGTATAAAGGCGGTGAATGGTCTTATCCGTACAGTTCTAATTTTATAATTTACACCGAAGCAACAAGTGAACAAATAATTGGAGGAAGAAGATATGTTTATGTGACGGATTTTGGATGGATGAGTTACACTGATAAAGACAAAATATTCTACTATTATGACAACGGATATGAGTACCCATATATGGATTTTAAACTCCCCGATTTTACGCTATATCCTATTAAATCTTTTCAAAATCCTGATGAATTATTTTATAATGAAACACATTCAGGATATGTTTACCAAACAAATATCCATAGTAAAGGGTATAGTTTCATCTATTCTGAAGGAGTGGTCAGTCATACATTCGCAGAAAATCTTGGATACTATTCTTATTCAGACGACAGTCCTCTATATGGAAATTATGGATATTACCTAATTCAGGCACTCATTCAAGATTCAACCGGCACTCAGCAACTTTATGATTATCCTTATGATCCTCAAATTGTTTTTACTCCAATTACAAAAACTGCGGATTCTCTGCTAAATTTTACATTAACAGTTAACCATTACTTTAGCGTAGATACCAGTAGCTACATTTTACAAGGTTTGAATTTTATTGATACTGTTTCTATGAATGGATTTTATGTTTCTGCAAACGATACTTTGCCTTTTAGTACAGTTTATGGTGAGAATATTTACGGCACAAAGAAATTTTCATTCAACGTTCCAATCGATATCAATCTTTTAAGTAGTAATTATAAACTGAATTACCGAATAGCTGCAAAAGACAAAGGGATTGTTCCGCATTGGGATTATAAACCATCAGACAGTACTTATTATCAGATGATACTTGATACTACAGTTTCCGTGGAAGATCAGAATGATTTACTAACTTCATTTCAACTTTATCAAAACTATCCAAATCCATTTAATCCCATTACAACTATTAAGTACGATATTATTAAAGTACAAGATGTGAGTGTTACGATATATGACATTCTTGGAAGAGAAATTACGGTTTTAGTCAACGAGCAACAACAGCCAGGCAGTTATGAAGTAAAGTGGGACGCATCAAATGTTTCAAGCGGCATATATTTCTATCGACTTAATACAACTGATTACATCGATACCAAGAAGATGATATTGTTAAAGTAAGATATTCTCACTATTTAAAGCTTAAAAAAAACAGCTTCTTCTATCTTTGTCAAGGTGCGACTGTGACAACTTTGGCTTCTTGGGAACTTTAACCCAAATATTTTGTTAATCAGAGAAGGTTTCGTAAACGAAACGTCACCAATATATGTTTTCATTCTCCTTATTTTAATAATACTGTTTTTTATTCCCTGATTTATAAAAATTCTTTTAGTAATGAACTTCGAATATCTAATTTTTAACGTCATTGTTATCAGCGGTCCGGCTTTTTTTGGTTCACTTAAATGCTGCTACATCTGGAATCACCCGAGAAAAATGCTGATTGCAATTGTCCTCCCGGCAATTCCATTTCTTCTGTGGGATGCATTAGTAACCGGTGCTCACTGGCATTTCAATTCTCTTTATGTATCGGGAATAAAAATTATAAATCTTCCGATTGAAGAGATTTTATTTTTCATTACTGTTCCGTTTGCCTGCCTGTTTACATGGGATATGATAATCAGACGTGCAAAAGAAAAACAAGTTGATATGCAGTGGTTGCGACTTCTTCTTTATCTTGCTTTGCCTGCTGGAATTTATTTCTTTTCAATCGGGAAACAGTACACAGGATTAACTTTAAGTTTTATATTTCTTGCAAATCTTGTTGATCAGTTTCTGAAAACGAATTTGCTTTTTGACAGAAGATTCTATTTTTACCTTCTGCTTATTGTTATTTTTACGTTGATATTTAACGGCTATTTAACCTGGCGTCCGGTTGTAACTTACGGAGTCGATTATCAACTTGATTTCAGAATTATCACTATTCCTGTTGAAGATTTTTTCTATGGAATATCTTTGCTCTGGATGAACACAAGCCTTTATAAATATTTACTAAGAAAAAACGGTGCTATGAATGTTAACTAATAAATGGTATCTGGTTTGTCCTTCGGATGAGCTGAAGAACGAAATAAAAAAATACAAAATTCTCGGTGAAGAGATAATTCTCTTCCGCAATCCTGATAAATCAATCACAGCTTTGGAAGACAGATGCTGTCACAGAAATGTAAATCTTTCTTTAGGGTATTTAGATAAAGAAAGAGTTGTCTGCGGCTATCACGGATGGGAGTACGATAAAACAGGTTCGTGTGTGCAAATTCCATCACAGCTACCGGGAGATAAAATTCCTCCGACAGCAAAAATAAAAACTTATCCCGTTCAGGACTTTAACAGGTGGGTCTGGATTTTCATCGGCGAGCCGGAAAAAGCAAGTGAAGTTAAACCCACTGACATTCCCGAAATGAACGAATGGCC
>JAPHUI010000266.1 GCA_026193755.1 Ignavibacteriaceae bacterium
GCAGCTTCCGAAACATCATTTCCTTTACCCTCTTCCTCGCCCATACTTAAAACGCCAACTTTCGGATTTGACACACCACCCATTACTTTTGCAAAAATAGTTCCCATTACGGCATATTCAAATAAATGAGCTGGCTTGGAATCTTTACTAGCACCAACATCATAAAGATAACAAATTCCGTTAACATTTGGCATTTCTGCACCAATTGTTGGACGACCTAACCCGGGAATTCTTCCAATAATTAATGTTGATGCAGCCATCATTGCACCTGTATTACCTGCACTTACAAAAGCATCAGCTTTTTTATCTCGTACAAGCTGCGCACCAATTACTATTGAAGAATTTGGTTTTAACTTAAGAGATGCTGCGGGGCTGTCACCCATTTCAATAACTTCATCAGCATTAATTATAAACTCTTCTTTTAAAGAAAATTTGTTGGCAGTAAGTACATCTTCAATCTGCTTTTTCCTGCCGACTAAATAAAGATCGAAGCTTTTATTTTCGTTATAAGCTTCCAAAGCTCCAAGCACAGCATTTGCCGGTGCAAAATCTCCACCCATTGCATCAACCACGATTCTACATCGTGAAGGGTTGTTGCCAGAGTCGTTCATTTAATTAATGTTGAAGTATCAGCTTTTCGGTATGAACATCGATCGCCCGCTGTAATATCCGCACGACGGACAAGCACGATGTGTTAATTTAATTTCACCACAATTTGAGCAAACACCCATCGAGGGTACAGAAGCTTTATAATGAGTTCTTCTTTTATCACGTCTACTCTTAGACATTCTACGTTTTGGATTTGGCATTTATCTATCCGTTTTTAATTTAACTTATTCTTTACTATTAATTTTTGTAATGGTTCCCAGCGTGGATCGATTTTTTCGTCGTGGCAATCGCAGGGACCATCGTTCAGGTTTTTACCACACTTCGGGCAAAGACCTTTACAATTCTCCGAACATAATTTTTTCATCGGTAATGCTAAAAGAGCATAATCTCGAACATCTTCACTTAAATCAATTTTATCAGTCTCCGGATGCAAATAAATTATATCAATTTTTTCATTTTCAGAATCGTTGATATTCTGAATGAACAGATATATCATCCGGTATCTGCTGGTTATTATAGATTGAAACTCTTTAGTACACCGGTCACACACCAGATTAGCAACAATATCTGTGGTGGCATCAAGTATTATCTGGTTATCAAATTTATTAAGAACTGCCTTTGTCTTATAATTTCCTTCGTAGGGATCTGATATATTGATATCACTTATTTTCCCTTCAAAATCGTAATCATACCTGCCATTCGTCAGGTTTGAAACCTTAATTTTCAACATTTTCGAATGAAATCTAATAAAAAATGGCTACAAATATATTCATTGAGAAAAAGATAAACAAGGATAAGGCCAGGGTAAATCGGAAATTAAAAAAGATGTTAAAATCAGTGTAATTCAATCTCTATAAAAAAGACCTTTTATTATTCATACCAAATGAATTTGTTTGCCAAAATTTTCGATGAATGCATGAAAAAAATTAAAATCGTATGTTCATCTTAATTTATTATTTTTATCTATTAGTTTACTAAAGTTATTATTCAAAATAGAATATGCTAGTCGTCAAAAACCTCGTTAAGAGATTTAATTCCACATTAGCTGTAGATAATCTTTCGTTTTCAGTTGACCCGGGGAAAATTTTTGGTTTACTTGGACCAAATGGTGCCGGAAAGACGACTACTTTAAGAACTATATTGAATATTATCAAACCTTCTTCTGGTGAAATAATTTTTAATCAAAAACCGATAACTTATGATTATTATAACCTGATTGGATATTTACCTGAAGAAAGAGGTCTTTACAAACGAAGCAAAGTGATCGACGTCCTTAAATACTTTGCAGCACTCAAAAATGTTAATAAAAAAGATGCTGTTCAGCTTGCAGATATTTGGTTGAAAAAATTAAATATTTTGAATTACAGAGAGAAGAAGATCGATCAACTTTCAAAAGGCAATCAGCAGAAAGTACAGCTTATTGCAGCAATAATTCACAATCCGCTTCTATTAATACTTGATGAACCTTTTACAGGTTTTGATCCAATAAATCAGCAGGAAGTAAAAAATTTGATTCTTTCATTTCTTTCTGAAGGAAAAACAATAATTCTCTCCACTCATCAAATGGACCTGGCTGAAAAATTATGTGAAGAAATTTTACTCATAAACGATGGCAAAGAGGTCTGCGCTGGAAAACTCTCTAATATTAAGAAAAGATTTAGTGGAAATAATATAAGGCTTGGTTTTAAAGAGAATGGAATTTCACTTAAAGAATTTCCTGAGATTGTTAAATTCGACACTTACAGTAATTACACTGATATACAACTTAGAGATGATATTATTCCTTCTCATTTTCTTAAAAAGTTAATTGAAAAAATTGAAGTTCATCATTTTTCGGTTATCGAACCTACCTTAAATAGAATTTTTATCGATTTAATTAAGGATGATATTCATAAATGATGAAGAAAATAATAGCCATTGCAAGATGGGAATTTCTCGAAAAAGTTAAGACAAAAACATTTTTAATATCACTGATAATAACTCCTCTCTTAATTATATCATTTTCTGTTTTACCATCTCTTTTATTCAGACAAGAAGCTCCCCGTGTGGAGGTAATTGGAGTCATTGACACAAGCGGTATTTATTTTGATAATCTTGAGAAAGAGCTTGAAAAGTATGTACTACCTGATGGCCAGAATAATTATGTATTGATAAATTTAACACAGCCCAACTTAGATATAGAGGAATTAAAAAAAATATCTGATAACAAAGTCTTAAAAAATCTGCTTGAAGGTTATTTAATTATTCAAACTACAAGCAATGATTCAGTGTTTGCAGAATATAGGAGTAACGCGTTTGGTAATTTTGAAATTGTTGGTCGGTTAGAGGAAGCAATTAACTCAGTGCGAATAGCGCAGATTCTGCAAAGAGAAGGAATGAAAACGAATATTATCAGCCAGATTCAGGATAGACCTGTTGTTCACCAGAAAAAAATTGAAAAAGAGGGAAAGGTATCGGATTTAGATTTTTTAACAACATTCTTTTTATCAATAGTTTTTATACTTCTTCTAATGATGATGGTTATTTATTCCGGACAATTACTGGTTAGAAGTATAATCGAAGAAAAATCGAGTCGTTTAATTGAGATGTTAGTTTCCAGCAGCACTCCAGACGAATTATTAGCTGGCAAAGTATTGGGGCTAAGCTTACTTGGTTTAACTCAAATTGCGATATGGGCTCTAATTGGTCTCGGTTTGGTTGGAACTGCACTTGTACCGTTGAATGCATTTAGGAATGTCTTACCGATGTTAATTTACTTTATTCTAGGTTTTTTGTTTTATACAACACTTTTTGTAGGGATAGGTTCAGCTGTAAATACTGAGCAGCAAGCACAACAAATAACAACTTATCTTAGCCTAATATTAATGCTTCCAGTTGTTATTGCAATGCCAGTTATACAAAACCCTGATTTTATTGTGACGAAAATATTCTCTTATATTCCACTAACCATACCAACAGTAATGGTGCTGCGCTTGAATGTACAGAACGTTTCTAATTTTGAAATATTACTAACGATTTTAATATTGGTATTATCAATAATAATCTCAATTAAGATTAGTGCGAAAATTTTCAGAATTGGTATTTTATCTTATGGTAATAAACTCTCATTGAAGGAAATATTTAATTGGTTAAAAGAATAATATTTTATTGATCTTGAAGGGAATAAAAATTTCAATACAAAATAATTCACTTATACTAGCTGATCATATTTTATGATCTCGGCAAAATGAATCGATGAAGAAAAACACAATAATAATTTTAGCTGATTCGCCAATTCTAAATCCAACAATAGTAAAACCAATTTCAAATTTATCTGTAAGCTATACTATTTACTTAAACTCTCTTCTTTTTTTAAACTGGATGGAAATACTAACGGATTTAAAGAAAGATTTTAATATCGTTAATTTTTTAAGTGTAAAGGATAAAGATTATATACCTAAAGATTTTTTTCTTCCGGAAATTCAAAACTTATTCTATAAGCATCAAAACTTAAAAGGTTTATTAGACGAAATTCTTACGCAGCCCTTTGTTGCTGGTTCTAAAATTCTTCTCATATTTCACAATTCTATTGGCTTTAAAGAAAGTGATATTGAGCGTGTTTTTAATTTGATTCAAGTAGAGGAAACATCGGTTGTAATTGCAAAGTCAAAGCGTGATAAAATTATCTTAACATGTTCTTATGAATTTGATAAAGAACTAATCGATGCTTTGCAAGAATCCGGAAGAGACTATATTGAGTACCTGAATTTAATAAGCAAAAAAGATATTTTCATAAACACTCTTGAAGGTTTTTTATCAATCGATGATTTTGAAGACATAAAAAAACTTTATATTGAACTCTCAAAAAAAGAAAGTCTCTTGTACTGTAGTCAGAAAATGCACGAGAGTTTTAACGACCTTTTCGTAGAATATAAAGAGCAATTGAATGTCTAAAGTTGGAATATTTGGAGGAACATTTGACCCAATACACTTAGGTCATTTGATTACCGCACAATCAGTAAAAGAAATAAGAGAATTAGAAAAAATTATTTTCATACCTGCTTTTATTTCCCCGTTAAAAAGTGATGTGAAAACAAGTTCTCCGGAAGATAGGCTGAACATGATTAAGCTTGCAATAAAAGATGTTTCTTTCTTTGATTATTCTGATATGGAGATTAAAATGGGCGGAGTATCATACACTGTTGATACACTTCGGGAACTTAAAAAGAAGTATGAGAACATAGAGTTTATTATTGGTTACGACAATATTTTCTCATTTCATACCTGGAAAGATCCGGATGAAATATTAAAACTTTCAAAAATAATTGTTCTAAAAAGAAAATCGTCGCATGCTCCTCCTTTTAAAGACAAGTATTACCGCCAGGCAGTTTTTGTGCAGACAAGAGGAATTGAAATAAGTGCCACAGATATTCGTGAAAGGGTGAAACATGGGATGCCTATCAATTTTCTTGTTCCACCAACTGTGATGGAATATATTTACAAACAAAAATTGTACAATGAATAAAATGAAAATATTAGTGACAGGTGGTGCTGGTTTCATAGGTTCGCAGGTAGCAGATGCTTTTATTGCTGATGGACATGATGTTTATATAATTGATAATCTTTCAACAGGAAATGAAAAAAATATAAACCCTAAAGCAAATTTTCTTAAATATGACATTGGCTCTCCTGAATTATTAAAGATTTTCGAAAAGGAAAAATTCGATGCGGTTAATCATCATGCTGCCCAGATAGATGTGCGAAAATCTGTAAGTGATCCTATTTATGATGCAAATATTAATATTCTTGGAACTATTAATTTATTACAAAGTTGCATTAAAACCGGTGTGAAAAAATTTATGTTTGCTTCAACCGGTGGGGCGATTTATGGAGAACAAGAATACTTCCCAGCGGATGAAAATCACCCCACAAAACCGGTCTCACCGTACGGTATTACGAAGCTCACAGTTGAAAAATATTTATTTTTTTATAAGAATGAATATGGATTAAACTATACTATTTTAAGATATGCAAATGTATACGGGCCGAGACAAAATCCTTTGGGAGAAGCTGGTGTAGTTTCAATTTTTGTTAATAGACTACTCAAGAATGAAAATCCGGTAATCAATGGTCATGGAAAACAGACCAGGGATTATGTTTTTGTCGAGGACGTCGTAAAAGCAAATGCGCTTAATCTTGATGATAATTCTTCTGATATTTACAATGTTGGAACTGGTATAGAAACAAGTGTCAATGAAATTTTTTCTAAGTTAAATGAAATTTCAAGTGGAATTGCAGAAGAAAAACATGGACCGGCTGCCAAAGGAGAACAATTGAGAAGTGTAATAACCTCTGACAAACTTTATGAAAAATTTGGATGGAAACCTTCAGTAAAAATTGATGAGGGTCTGAAAATAACTTACGACTATTTCAAATCTGAAAAATAATTATTCAAGTGTTTAACAAGGATTTAATTAAAAAAGTATTTAATAATGAAAGAAGACAAGTTGCAAGAGCAATTTCTATTGTTGAAGATTACAATTCTGAAGCTTCGGAATTATTAAAACAAATCTATTCTAATGTTGGAAATGCGTACCGGATTGGTATTACCGGTCCGCCTGGGGCTGGTAAAAGCACTCTTACAAATCAACTTACCAAGCTTTATCGGAAAGAAGGAAAAAAGGTAGGAATAATTGCGGTTGATCCGACGAGTCCTTTTACTGGTGGTGCTTTGCTCGGCGATAGAATCAGGATGAATGAAATTGGAAATGATGAAGGAGTTTTCATCAGAAGTATGGCAACAAGAGGAAGTCTGGGCGGATTAAGTAAAAAAGCGATTGATGCAGCAGATGTTCTTGATGCGGCTGGCTATGATTTTGTTATTCTTGAAACTGTTGGTGTCGGGCAATCTGAACTTGATATTGTTCAGGCTGCTGATACAACAATTGTAGTTCTTGTTCCCGAATCGGGCGACTCAGTTCAGGCAATGAAAGCCGGGTTAATGGAAATTGCTGACTTCTTCGTACTAAATAAAAGTGATAGACCCGGAGCAGACCAGGCAATTGCATCTCTTCAGACAATTTTAATGATGAAAGATCACGATGAAAAATCGTGGATGCCGGGAATAATAAAAACTATTGCATCAGAGAATAAAGGAACGGACGAAGTATTTAAAGAAATTGAAAGACACAAATCCTTTATGAAAGAAAACAATTTCTTCCTTTCAAAAAGAGAAAAACAAGCTATAAGCAGAATAAAAGAAATTGTTGAGACTAAGATCAAAGAAAAATTATGGAGCGAAAGTGGTGAAAAATCTTTAAATTCAACCTTAGAAAAAGTTATTCTTGGTGATTTATCCCCCTACCATATTGCAGAGGAGATAATTAATAACTTTATCAATAAAAAAAATACTTAAGTGAATCCCTCAATCATCGAAGATTATATTGAAAGGCAATGAAATGGAAACTATCAGCCAATCATTTCTAACCGAACTTACCGAAAATCAAATTCTCATACGTGATACCATACGAGACTTTGCACAGAATAAAATAAAACCTAAAATAATGGAATGGGATGAAGCTCAACACTTCCCGATGGAAATATTCCGTGAACTGGGTGAACTTGGATTTATGGGAATAATTTTTCCTGAAGAGTATGGCGGTGCAGGTTTAGGTTATGTTGATTTTGTATTAATAATTGAAGAACTGGGAAAGGTTGATCCATCAATTTCGTTATCTGTAGCTGCACACAACGGCTTATGCACAAACCATATTTTTAGGTTCGCAAACGAGGAATTAAAAAGAAAATATTTACCGGATCTTGTTACGGGTAAAAAAATAGGCGCCTGGGGATTAACGGAACCATCATCTGGAAGCGACGCTGCCGGTATGAAATCGTATGCAGAAAAAAAAGGTAATAAATATATTCTTAACGGAAGTAAAAATTTTATTACTCACGGCACTTATGGCGAAACTGCTGTAGTGATTGCAATTACTGATAAGAGCGCAGGTAAGCATGGCATATCCGCATTCATTCTTGAGAAAGGAATGCCCGGATTTTTTGCAGGCAAAAAAGAAAACAAACTTGGAATGAGGGCATGCGAGACATCTCAACTCATTTTTGAAAACTGTGAGGTACCTGAAGAAAATTTAGTTGGGAAAGAAGGCGAAGGTTTTATTCAGGCTATGCAGATACTGGAAGGAGGAAGGATTTCTATAGCAGCGCTAAGTCTGGGATTAGCACAGGGATGTTTAATCGAGTCATTAAAATATTCTCAGGAAAGACATCAGTTTGGTAAGCCGCTTTCGGCATTTCAGGCAACTCAGTTTAAACTGGCAGACATGAAAACAAATATAGATGCAGCAAGACTACTTACCTTTCGGGCAGCAGCTATGAAGGACAAAGGATTACCAAATGTGCGTGAAGCTGCAATGGCTAAACTTTTCGCCAGTGAGGTTGCAGAAAAAGCAGCAAGTGAAGCAGTGCAGATTCATGGCGGTTATGGATTTGTTAAAGATTACCCAGTTGAAAAGTATTTTAGAGATGTCAAGCTTTTAACTATAGGTGAAGGAACATCGGAGATTCAAAGGATTGTAATTGCAAGAGATCTTTTAAAAGATTGATTGCTTTTTGCAACTCACTCTACAAAAGAAAAGTATATTTAAGAGTTTATGAAGCAAATCGGAACACAAATAAAAGAAGATGAAGCTTATCTAAAGCGTGCTGATTTTCAAAAAGAACTATTAAGGAAACTCCAGGCCGAAAAAGAAAAAGTAATGCTCGGCGGAGGGATAAAAGCAATTGAAAAGCAAAAAGAAAAAGGGAAAATTCCCGCACGTGAACGCATCAATTTACTCTTAGATAACCCAAAAGAATTTTATGAGCTAAGCACATTTGCAGCTTACGGAATGTATGAAGAGTTCGGAGGAGCAGCGAGTGCAGGCACGATTTACGGCATCGGAAGAATTAGTGGAAGGCAATGTGTAATTGTTGCTAATGATGCAACAGTAAAAGCCGGAGCATGGTTTCCAATCACAGCAAAGAAAAACCTACGAGCTCAGGAAATTGCAATGGAAAACCATCTACCTATTATTTATTTAGTTGACAGTGCTGGTGTTTTCCTTCCTTTACAAGATGAAATATTTCCTGATAAAGAACACTTCGGGAGGATATTTCGTAACAATGCAGTAATATCTTCAATGGGAATACCTCAGATTTCGGCGATAATGGGTCCGTGTGTTGCTGGTGGTGCGTACCTTCCGATAATGAGCGACGAAGCATTGATAGTTGAAGGTGAAGGTTCTGTTTTTCTTGCAGGTGCTCACTTGGTTCGTGCAGCAATTGGAGAAAAAATTGATAATGAAAGTCTGGGTGGTGCACGTGTTCAATCAAACATTTCTGGTGTAACAGATTACGTAATGAAAGATGATAAAGAATGTATAGCACAAATCAGAAGTTTGGTAGATAAGTTCGGAAAAAGAGAGACTGCAGGATTCGACAGGATAGAAGCTAAACCACCAAAGTTTACTCCGAAGGAAATTTATGGCCTTCTACCAGAAGACACAATTAAACCGTATGATATGTACGAAGTGCTTTCCAGAATAGTTGACAACTCGGAAATTGATGAATATAAAGCCGGCTACGGAAAGACAGTAATTACTGCTTATGCAAGGATTGATGGCTGGGCTGTAGGAATTGTAGCTAACCAGAGAAGCGTTGTAAAAACCGAGAAGGGTGAAATGCAAGTGGGTGGTGTCATTTATTCTGACAGTTCAGATAAAGCAACAAGATTTATAATGAACTGCAACCAGAAAAAAATTCCTCTATTATTTTTGCAAGATGTTACTGGATTTATGGTTGGAAGTCGCGCAGAACATGGCGGAATTATTAAAGATGGCGCTAAAATGGTAAATGCAGTTGCAAATTCCGTTGTTCCTAAAATTACAATTATAGTTGGTAACAGTTTTGGTGCAGGTAATTATGCAATGTGTGGTAAAGCATACGACCCAAGATTTATATATGCCTTTCCAAATGCAAAGATCTCTGTAATGGGTGGTTCTCAGGCACACAGTGTTCTTCTCGACATTAAAATAAAACAAGCAGAAAAGAGTGGGAAGAAAGTTACTGAAGAGGAAAAAAAGAAATTACTTGATGAGATAGCAGCCGCTTATGACGAAAAGAATAATCCATATTACGCAGCGGCAAGATTATGGGTTGATGAAATTATAGATCCTGCAGAAGCCCGTAAATACATTTCTATGGGTATTGAAAGTGCCAACCACAATTCCGAAATCCCAAGGTTTAATCCGGGAGTAATTCAAACCTAGATGAAGGCTAAA
>JAPHUI010000389.1 GCA_026193755.1 Ignavibacteriaceae bacterium
AATGAACCTCTTGAAAAACTCCCTATGGAAGAGCGAATGCGGATTTACCAGACACCACAGGATTCTTCGCGCATTCTTGGGATAATAAATCCAATTTACAACGAACCGTCTTGCTGGGGAGCTGAATGTCATGTTCATCCTCAGGAACAAAAAGTTCTTGGAGTTCTGGATGTAAAATTGAGCTTAAAGGATCTTGATACTCAAATTGCCAACAGTGAATTTCGCTCCATAATTTTTGCCATTTTTGCAATCGCACTCTTAAGCATCATTATTGGAATTTTTGTAAGGAAGTGGATTGCCAAACCGGTTAATGAACTGGTTACGGCTACAGATAGAGTCGGGGGAGGTGATTTAAATTACGTTATTAAAGATCTGGGTTCAGATGAGTTGGGACTACTTGGTAAATCGTTTAACAATATGACTAAAAAACTTGCTGAAGCAAGGTTGCAGCTTTTCCAATCTGATAAAATGGCTTCACTGGGTAGTCTTGCTGCCGGGGTCGCACACGAAATCAATAATCCTCTTACTGCAGTACTAACCTACAGTAGCTTTCTGCTTAAGAGAGTAAATAATGCTGATTTACAGGAAGACTTAAAAGTAATTGTTAGAGAAACTAAACGAAGCAGGGAAATAGTTAAAAGTCTGCTGGACTTTGCAAGACAATCTGTTCCAAAAAAGAGTAATGCAGATATAAACGAAATAATAGAAAGTGCTCTGTCCGTAGTTGATAATCAAATTGCGCTTAAGCAGATTAAGCTCGAAAAGAATCTCGATAAAAATCTTCCACGTATAAAAATTGACTCAAACCAAATGCAGCAGGTGTTTATTAATCTGCTGGTTAATGCTTCCGACGCTTCGAAGGAAAAAGAGGGTAAAATTTCTGTTTCCTCAAAGATGATCAGCCTTTCACCCCATGGAACTTTGCAAATAAAAAATGCAATCTGTTCAAAACGACATTCTCTAATGGACGAGGAGATAAAAGTTGACGGAATGCCCACGATTAAACTAAAAATTAATCAGAATGATAAAGAAGGTTTTGTTAATATTGATCCGATTTATGGGAAGAGTAGAAACAATTACAGCTTTGAAATAAAAAATCCTAAGCAGACTCAGATTGCTTGTCCAAAATGTAATATCTTACTAGCGGTAAAAGATAAATATTGTCCCAAATGTAATTCGACAATTTTTTCATTCGAGGTGCCACCGCAGGGGATGTTTGAAGGTTGCATTAATCCAAATTGCAATTGGGAGCGATGGGAGTCTATAGACGAAGCAGGAGTAAGAGATTATATCGAATTAAAAATTGATGATAATGGTTGTGGAATTTCTAAGGAAAACCTGCCAAGAATCTTTGAACCTTTTTATACAACTAAAGGACAAAAAGGAACCGGGCTCGGGCTGGCTGTTATTTGGGGAATAATAGATAATCACGACGGTACTATTAACGTAGAGAGTGAATTGGATAAAGGAACAACATTCACAATTTTAATACCGGTAAATCAGCAGGGATCTTAATCCGATGGCTAAAGATGAAAAAATATTAGTTATTGATGATGAACAGGTAATACTTGATGCTGTTTCAAGAATAGTCTCTTCCGAGGGAATTAAAGTAGATGTAGAGACTAATTCCAAAAATGCATTGAAATTGCTTTCACAAAAAGATTATTCACTGGTTCTTTGTGATATTCTAATGCCTGAGATGGATGGTTTTTCAGTGCTGGAAGAGATTCAAAACAAAAAGATAAATATTCCGGTGATTATGATTACCGGATATTCGACTGTCGAGAATGCGGTTACTTCTCTTTACAAAGGAGCCATTGACTTTATTCCTAAACCATTTTCTTTTGAAGAACTTGAAAGTGCGATTAATCGTGGTCTTGAATATTATAGATTGCAAAAAAAGGTTGATGAAGCAAAGTCTCAGAAAAACGTTGGAGCAATTACATTTGTTCCGTGCCCGCCAAAATATTTCCGGCTTGGCAATTTAAGCTGGATTAAACTTGAATCTGAGGGAGTAGCTGTTCTGGGAGCAACCAGTCTGTTCCTGGAAACAATTAAGGGACTAAAAAATATTGAATTAATGAATGTTGATGATGTAATTATACAGGGTGATTCCTGTGCAAATTTTGTTTCCAATGATGAGTTGGTCCACCACTTTCTTTCACCGGTTGGCGGAAGGATTATTGAGAGAAATGAAATTTTATCGAATGAAATTACGTTAATGGAAAAAGACCCATATTTTGCAGGTTGGATTTATAAAATAATTCCTGCTGACTTAGAACACGATATGAAATTTTTAGTATCCTGTGCTTCCGACAGGATGTAAAAATAAATTTCTAAATGAATTTTCAGTTTTATAAAAAGAAAATATTTTAACCGGGAGATACAATGGCACTATTTATTTTAGCAGTAATCATCTTTGTTATTGCGGATATAACAATAAGAAATATCGCAAAAAAAATACAGGAAAATAAATTAAAACAGGAGCGGGCAGAAGTCTTAAAGGAAAGCCTCACACTTGACTTCAGCCGGGAAGCAAAAACGCTTAAGAGAGCTGAAGTCGAAGATCCAAAAGCAAGAATATTATGCGTTGATGATGAATCTGTTATTCTGGATAGCTTTAGAAAAATTCTTGTCCTTGATGGTTATGCTGTGGATACTGTTGAAAATGGAAAAGAAGCACTCGGGATTCTTCAATCTCACTCCTATGATTTTGTTTTTACCGACCTTAAAATGCCGGAAATGGACGGAGTTGAGGTTACAAAAGCTGTTAAACATATTCGTCCTGACATTGATGTAATTATTATAACTGGATATGCCACTGTTGAGACTGCTGTTGAATGCATGAAATATGGTGCTATGGATTATGTAGAGAAACCTTTCACAGAAGATGAATTGCTCGATTTTGTTGAATTGATGCACCCTGAA
>JAPHUI010000319.1 GCA_026193755.1 Ignavibacteriaceae bacterium
ACGTTCGTGATTTGAAAGTGATTCAAAAGAACTGTATTTATCTTTGTGTAAAATATTCAAAATGTGGTTTGCAAAATAATAACACAAATTAAAAAATTTATACTGATGGTTCTTTAACCTTTTGAAGAATTATCAATCCTGCAATAAAGAATAAACCTATTGCAAGCGCTGCAAATCTCTCATTTGAGAGGTCTGAAATAATCCCGTAAATAAATGGTCCTACTACAGCGGATGATTTTCCAAAAAGCCCATCATAAAAACCAAAAAATTCTGCTTCCCGATCTTTAGGTGTTATTAAAGCCATCAAGCTGCGGCTGCAACTTTGCGAAGAACCGATTGACATTCCAGCTAAAAGTCCAACTATATAAAATTCTGAAATAGTACTGACAAAGAAAGCCCCGATAATTACAGCTATCCAGATAATCAGAGTTATAGTAATTGTTTTTTTCGGACCGATATGATCCGAAATAATTCCAAAAATAAAAGAGCCTAATACTGCAGTCGACTGTACAATTACAAAAAAAATAATTATCTGCTGGTCAGTCATTTTAAGAATATTTGCTGCAAAAATTGAAGCAAATGCAATGATTGTTATAATGGCATCGTTATAAAGGAAAAAGGAAGTCAAAAACATTTTCATCGAGGGATAATCTTTTTGAAAAAAGATTGCACGGAATGAATTGAAGCTTTTTTTAATACCAATCCTTAATAATTCTTTTTTTACAGGCTCTTTTATTTGAGGTTCTTTAAGAAAAATGAACAAAGGTGCCGAAAAGAAAAGGAAGAAAGCTGCTGCAATTATGAATGAAAATCTTATATAAAAATAGTAATCTGGAGATGTGGATTCTGGTAAAAGTATCATTACAATTAAGAGGACAGCTAGAGCTCCGAGATATCCCATGGCAAAGCCATATCCTGAGACTCTTCCATAATTTTTTTTCGCTGTTAGGTTAGGTAAAAAAGCATCATAAAAAACTAAACCTGACTCAAATCCGATATTGGCAAAAACGAAAAGAATAAATCCGGCAAGGATATCCCCTTCCTGAATAAAGAACATTAAAGTAGTACAAACAACGGATAGTAACGTAAAAAAGAGTAAAAATCTCTTTCGGTTTCTTGAAATATCAGCAACTGCTCCTAGAGGGGGACTTAGCAAAGCAGCCATAATCATAGATAAACTTACAGCAAGACCCCAAATCCATTTTTGTCCGCCGGCTACATGGTTAGAAAAATATTTTGAATAGATAACTGTAACGATGATGACTGAAAAAGAAGTGTTTGCAAAATCAAACAGAGACCAGACAAATACTCTTCCCTTTTCTTTCATAATTTATTGCCTGGAAGGTGAGATAGATTCTTCAACCAGTCCCCTGCCGGTTTTATTGAGCCTGCCTTCTTTCTTTTCTTCAGCAAGTATTGCATCCAGTATTCCGTTAATAAATTTTCCGCTACCCGCTGTGCTAAAATCTTTTGCAATTTCAATTGATTCATTAATGGAAACCTTTGGTGGAATATCAGGGAAGTAAAGTATCTCGCAGATACCTATTCTGAGAAGTATTTTGTCAATTAATGCTATCCTGTTCATTTCCCAGTTAGTAACCCGTCCGATTATTCGTTTATCAAGATCATCATAATTGGAGAGCACCTTGCTTATTAATTCGCGGGCAAATGCTCTGTCGGTTTCATCAGTAATTTCATTTAAAATTTCCGAAGAAAGAGGTTCAAGCGACTCTCTGTTCATTTCATATGCGTACAAAATCTGCAGCACTTTCTCTCTTACGATTCTGCGCTTTGACTTGTTATTCATCATTACCGGTATCAATATAAAAAATTAAATAGTTGGTGAAGAACTATGTGTATAATATTAAAACTGTTTTATAAAGCAAAATTCCAGAAAAGAAATAAAGCGATACTCTCTCTTATCTCAGTATATAATTTATCTTTAAAGTTGAGCTTATGATCTGATTCGGCTACCTTCACGTCAATATTAAAAAAATTGCTTATTTCGATTACCCTGGGTAAATGATATCCATCAGACACAATAATAATTTTGCCTTCAGATTTCCTATTTGCTAAAAGATTATTCTTTATCCAGTCTATTTGTTCTGTAGTTGAGGAAGTAAATCTTTCAATAATAATCCTGGAAGTATCAATCCCTTTGATTTTTGCGTACTCATAAGCAACTTCGGATTCGGACATCTCGCCAGGTGCCTTCCCGCCCGTAAGAACAATAGTCTTAGCAAATCCCTTCTTAAATAAATCTATTGCTTTATCAATTCTTGACGATAAAGTTGGACTGGGAATATTTCCTGTCCAGACTGCAGCACCCAACACGACGACAATATTTTGCTCATTTCTGCTAAGCTTCCATTTGTCTGACGAATAATTAAAATTATCTATATAGATAAAAATAAAGACAAGAAAAATTATCAGCATTAATACTATACTGTACATATTTTTAATAAAAGATGGTTTATTCTTACTCAAAATTCTGTACCAAAGTGAAATAAAAAAGTAAAAGAGGGAAAGAAGAAATACTGTAAATAATATTCCTGTCAGGATTTTATCTCCGGGTTGATTGAAAATATAAAAATTATCTGAAATGATTTTTACTTTTGTTGATACAAATGAAATAATCAACAAGCACCAGGTAATAATGATATAAATAAAAATAGACTTACGGTTTATATCATTTTTCTTTCTTTTTACTGATAGGTACATCCCAAATATTATCCCAAAGTAAATTAATAAATTTAAAATGTTTCCGATTTTTGAAAGTGAGAAATTATTAAAAGAAAGCTCTTGATTAATATATTTTATGATGAAGAGAAAAGTAAGCTGCAATAAAAGCAATGCAGAGTTAATTAGTAAATAGGATTTTTCAGAATTCATAGATATAGATACTTAACTTGCTCAATTTTAGATAAATTCATTTTCCAAGTTCACAGATACAGGGATAATTACTATTAATAATGTAAAGAATAAATGTCAGTTTATTAAGAATATTATTATAGAATTCGCCGTTAGAAATTCACTAAATCTATTTTCAAAACTAATTAGAGAGCATTCAATATCAAATTTATTTTGAAGCTTATTTCTATCTGGTTAAATTTTTAGTTTTTGTAAGGAGAATAAAAAAGGCGTCTCAATGGACGCCTTAAAGTTTATTGCAGCTTAAATATGATAGGTATCGAAACCTGAACTTTTACCGGTTTACCTCTCTGCTTACCAGGTTTGAATTTAGTTTTTTGCACGGCGTCCAATGCAGCTTCGTCACAACCAGCACCAATTCCTTTTAACACCTGGGCTTTAGTTACTGTACCGGTCTCATCAACAAATGCAAGTATATAAACTTTACCTTCAACACCAGCTCTCTTTGCTATTTCGGGATATACTATTTTTTCCTGAATACCTTTAATTCCACCAATTGGATCCGGCATTTCTTCAACAGCAACAAAGTAAGTTGGTTCTTCTTCAACTTTCTTCTCTTCCTTTGGCGGAGGCGGAGCTTCCATTTGAGCGTTAACATCTAATTCTGTTTCACCCAGTTCAATATCCTCCAGAACATCTTCGGATGGTGCCTCGATTGGAATCGGCGGTTTTGGAGGTGGCGGAGGTCTGTTCTCCTGTTTGGTCTGCTGAATATCTTCAACTGTGAATAGTTCTTGTGGACCTTCTAATTTAACTTCTTTTTGTTCAAAAGTGGGAAAGAATTTGAACGCAACAATCATTAATGCGAGAGCTATTATAAGACTTATTTCGAAAGTCTTTTTATATTTTGCCCTCAGATCAGAATCAGGATTTTTAAGTTTCATTTTAGCTCTCCTATTAAAAGCTTATTAACTAGTGAAAAATTACTAAATGATCAGAGTTTTGTCAACTAAGTTTCTGCCCCTTTTACAATTATTTTTTAATAAAGTTCCAGATTATTCAAATTTAATTTTGTCATTCGAAGTTAATTTTATAATCAAGCACTCTTTTTAGCAGGTTCAGTAATAAAATTCCAATAATAACTCCGGATGAGTCAGCAAACCAGTCACGGATATCAGCAGATCGGCCCGATATAAATAACTGATGAATTTCATCTATTGCACCGTATAGTAGAGTGATTATTATAGTAGCAATACTGGCATTCTTAAAAAGAAAATACGACTTCCTTTGGTAAATAAGCGCAAGATTTAATAAGACTGCTAAAATGAAAAAAGCGCTGAAATGTTCTATTTTGTCACTAATACCTAATTCTGGTAAATCCTTCCCGGGTAGGGTTGTGGCAGTAAAAAGTATAATCCAATATAAAGTAAGTGGAAAATAAACAAACATCACTTTCCTTTTTTCAAGATATTCAAACAATAGAATTTTCCAGGAATTTTATAGTTTGAGGAATGTAATTTTGAATATCCGAGGCGAGAATATCAAGCATAGTCCTTTTAGCTACAAGTAAATCTGCAGCAAGACTATGAAGGTATACACCAGTTACTATTGATTTCTCGATATCAGTCTGCTGTGAAAGTAAACCAGCTAATAACCCTGTTAAAACATCCCCAGTTCCGAATTTTGCTAAAGCAGGATTACCGGTTGTATTTATTAATGCTTCTCCTTCAGGATTGAAAATTATCGTTGGTGCGCCTTTTAAAACTAGGTAAGCACCTGTTTTTTTGACGAAAGCTTTACCATATTTCAGAATGTCTTTTTGCAGTTCAGAAATAGAAATACCAATCAAACTTGAGAACTCAGCATGATGCGGAGTTAAGACACAATTTTTCAAGTCTAATTTTTTGTATTTGCCGTTGCCCAAAGCAAAAACTGCATCAGCATCAATAACAGTTTTTTTTGGTTTATATTTTTCCAATAGTAAAAGAACTGCTTTTTGTGTTTCTTTATTCCTGCCAAGACCGGGTCCAATTGCAACCACATCAGCCCATTTAATTCTCTCTTTAAGTTCATCTAAGTTTTCTTCTGAAAAATATTCCTTGCCCGAATCTTCATAAGCTTTAACAACAACTTCACCTAATTTTTTATGAACAAGTTCACGAACAGATTTCGAGAAAGCAAGTATCGAAGCACCTGCTCCTATCTTCAATGCTGAAGTTGATGTTAAGACCGCAGCACCAGGTAACGAACCTGAACCTGCAATCGTAAGAACTTTGCCAGCTGAATATTTATGTATATTTTTTGTTTTTACAGGCAAACCTAATAAAGCATCTTCGGGTTCAATCAGGAATTCTGTCGGTGTAAATCTATCAAAGAGAAAATCAGGAATACCGATACCACCTTTTTCAACTTCACCTGCATTCACATAACCATCACCAAAGAATAAACCTTTTTTTAACTCTCCAAGTGTAATAGTTAAATCTGCATTATATGCTATTTCTGCAAAACCTGTGTCTGCATTCAATCCGGTCGGAATATCTATTGCGACTTTTATTACATTTAATTTATTTAAATAATTTATTATTGATGGATATGGTTCACGAAGTGAGCCTTTAGTTCCGCTTCCAAGTAAAGCGTCAAAAATGATATCACATCCCTTTAAAGTATTCAGTGATGCTGAAGAAACATATTTTTTAAATTCAATTTTGTTCTTAGTGAATGATAATTTTTTCAAAACACTAAAATTAAATTTGCAATCCTCTGACATTTCCTTTTCATTACCTAAATAAATGATAACAACTTTATAACCTACATTGTAGAAATGTCTTGCAGCAGCAAAACCATCTCCACCATTGTTCCCTTTACCACAAACAAAGCCAATTTTAGGAGATTTAAGATGATCAATTCTTTCATAAGCTTTTCGAAATACTTCCCGAGAAGCATTTTCCATTAATACTAATCCGGGAATACCTATTTTATTGATAGCGTATTGGTCAACTTCTCTTATTTGTTTTGTTGAATAAAGCGGAATCATTTTATTCAGAATAAAAAAATATTAATGAAAATAATCGGACAGATACAACTTAAAGATATGATGTTATCAAATCCAGTAAAGTACCGGGAAAAATGCCCAGAAGAATTACAAGCAAAACTGATATTATTATTCCTAACATACCGCTAAAGCTTTTTGCCGGTATTGTTTCCTGCTCACCTTCTTTGAAATACATCAGAACTACAATCCTCAAATAAAAATAGACACTTATAACACTCGAAATAATTCCAACAATCGCCAGCCAGGTTAAACCACTTTTAATTGCAGCAATGAAGACATAATATTTTCCGAAGAAACCAGCTAACGGAGGAATTCCTGCCAAAGCAAACATAACAATTGAAAGTAAAGCAGCCAGGAAAGGTTTTCTCGAGCCAAGACCTGCATATGAATCTATTGAAAGATTTGCATCGTTCTCTCCTTCAACAATCGAAATAATACCAAATGCCGCCAGGTTCATAAACGTATATGCAGTCAGATAGAAAATGACACCTGCTATACCAGTCGATGTGCCTGCTGCTAAACCAATAAGAATGTATCCTGCGTGTGCAATAGAAGAATAAGCAAGCATTCTTTTAATATCGCTCTGAGCAATTGCTACAATACTTCCAAACAGCATTGAAAAGACCGCAAGAACCGATAAGTAAGGTAGAAATAAACTTTGATTTTCACCTGAGAATAAAGCAGTTAAAGTTGCAATGATTGCTGAAAAAGCTGCAGCTTTTCCAATAGTTGAAAACAAACCGGAGACGGTTGTCGGTGCTCCCTGATAAACATCTGGAACCCACATATGAAATGGGAATGCAGCAATCTTAAATGAAAAACCTATAAGGAATAAAAGTATTCCAACTAAAAAAACAATATTAGTCGATAACACCGGGAAACCTGCTGTAATTACATCAATTGAAGTTGAATGCGCTGAACCGTAAATCAATGCGATGCCATATACCAAAAATCCTGTAGCAAATGCTCCAAGCAGAAAATATTTCAATGATGCTTCAATAGCTTTTTCTTTTTTTCTATTTACACCGGCAAGCACATAAAAGCATACTGACATGATTTCAAGTCCGAGAAAAATCATAAATAAACTCTTCGCCCCCGCCATAAACATCATTCCCAGAACTGAACTTTGAATTAAAATATAGTACTCACCATAATTCATTCCATATTTTTTTACATAATCAACTGAGAGTAAACAGACAAGTGCAGCACCGATGTTAAATAGGAAAAAGAAAATATTTGTTCTTCCACCTGTAGCAAGCATATCCTGAAGAACTATAGATTGCTGGGAAACAGTTAGTAATGAATAAAATCCTGCTGAAAGAAAAATTAAAATTGAAAACCATGGTAAGATTGATTCACTTTTTTGTGAATAAATCTCTATGAAAACGGAAAGAACAATTCCGCTTCCAATTATTACAAGCGGGATAATATTATAAAATTCTTGAATATTGTTGAACATTGTTACTCTATAAAAATTTGATTTTCGCCTAATTTTTCTATTCTTAACTGGTGATTATCTTCAGGGTGAAGAGCCAGTGTTATATGATTTTTTGTATTGAATACATCTTTACCCTTCTCTACAACAATCATTTTGATTGCTTCAAATTTTGAAACAACTTCCTTTAAATCTTTGTAATCGTGAAAGTAAATTTCCATAAAGTCGGGATTTTCTGAAACGTGTACACTTTCACCAAATGGACTGAAATCAGTAATCAAATCATTTTCTATATTTAATTTGATAATATGACAGCTAAATGGTAAAAGCACCCGGTTACCAAAATATAAACCGGATTTTTTTTCTTTAACTACTTCGTTAATGCTTTTCATATATCAACCTTTCTAAAAATAAAAGACTAACCAGACAATTGTAAATATAGGTATCAATACAGGAATTGAATATTTAATCATAAAACCGAAAAAGCTCGGCATCTTAATTCCTGATCTCTCACTAATTGATTTAACCATAAAGTTCGGACCGTTTCCAATATAAGTCATCGCACCAAAAAATACAGCAGCCACGGAAATAGCTGCAAGATAAATTGGATGAAGCTGTGCAAAACCTGATACATCGGAAGCTAAGTTTACATTCATACCATATTTTCCTAAAGCTGCACTTAGAAAATTGAGATAGGTTGGTGCATTATCCAGGAATGATGAAAGAACTCCAGTTGCCCAGTAGAAAATTCCTGGTGTCAATTTCTCTCCAAGAACATTCGCTTCATGCGAAATTAATTGTAAAGCTGGAATCATAGTTGCAAAAATTCCAACAAACAAATAGGCTACTTCTTTTATCGGTTCAAAATTAAATTCGTTTGCTTTAAGGATATCTTCATCTGCTGTTCGGTAAGCTATAACTACCATTGAAAACATAATAATTTCTCGTATTCCAAATGGTAATGGACTTAAACTCGGAATCCAGCTGATCACGGCAGGATCGATAAATACTGAAATGACTATTACTAAAAGATAAAATACATTTTTCATTCCTTTGAATTCTATCTTCCCGCTGAATTTTTCAACTTTCTCATCTTTGCTAACATTTCTTGAATCGATTAGAACAAATATTAAAGTTATTAACAATATTGTTGGGAGCCATATATACCAGACATGCCCAATTACCCAGAAAAATTCTACTCCTCTTAAAAATCCAAGAAAAAGTGGAGGGTCACCAATTGGTGTTAATGCTCCTCCGATATTGCTGACTAAAAAAATAAAAAAAACGATATGATAAGGTTTTATTCTGTCTTTATTGATTTTTATGAAAGGTCTGATCAGCAGCATTGATGCGCCTGTTGTTCCAATTACATTTGCTATCACAGAACCAAAAAGTAAAATCCCTGCATTAAGCCAAGGAGTAGATTTTTTATCAACTCTGATTAAAATTCCACCCGAAGCAACAAACAGAGAACTAAGAAGCGCAATGAACGACAGATATTCTGCAGCAGTGTGCAAAAGACTATGAGTATCATTCAGAAAAATTAAATAATAGAAAACTGTAATCAGTCCAAGAATAACAGATATAATAGGATAATTCTTTTCCCAGAAATGATGATAGAACAAAGGTCCTGTTGCAATCATTCCAAGAAGTATAACAAATGGTATTACCATAAAAACAGATGGCAAATCACTTTCAGAGTGAGAATTTTCGGAAACAGTTACAGCCAAAGTTGAATCAGAAATTGAAGTAATAGTCCCGGCATTAATTTCCTGATAGCCAAAAAATAAAAGTGAAAATAGAAACAGGAATAGTATGACTCGATCACTTTGGTGCATCCACTTTACCTAATTCTATCTGATTTTGTGGAGAGGTTACCAGCTTAATTATTTTTTCTGAGGTTTTGCTGCTTACATTAAGGAAGGTTGATGGATAAATTCCAATCCAAACGATGAAAACAAAAATTGGAATGAGGACTAACTTTTCACGAAGATTTAAATCAGTGATTGAATCAAGATTATGATTCGTCACTTCACCGAAAACAACTTTTTTATACATCCACAGTAAATAAACAGCAGCGAAGATTACTCCTGTTGCAGCAAAAACTGTAAACCACCAGCTATTCAAAACAGTTGATTTGAATGCGCCAATAAGAATAAGAAACTCTCCAATGAACCCATTTAATCCTGGTAAACCGATTGAAGAAAGCGATGTAAAGAGTAAAGCAAAAGAAAAGAAAGGTACTATCTTAGCAATTCCACCATAGTCGGAAATTTTTCTTGTGTGAGTTCTTTCGTAGATCATTCCAACTAAAAGGAAGAGAGCTCCTGTTGATAATCCGTGATTGATCATTTGAATTACTGCACCTTGCACAGATTCCTGATTCAAAGCGAAAATTCCAAGAATCACAAACCCGAGGTGAGAAACAGAAGAGTAAGCAACAAGCTTTTTCATATCTGTTTGAACCATTGCCACAAGAGCTCCATAAATAATACCTATTACAGCTAGAACTGAAATGAGGACTGCATAATCAAGCGAGGCTTGCGGGAATAGAGGAAGATTAAATCTTAGAAATCCATACGTTCCCATTTTAAGCAGAACTCCTGCAAGTATAACGCTGCCCGCCGTTGGTGCTTCTACGTGTGCATCGGGTAACCATGTATGGAAAGGAAATATTGGAACTTTAATTGCAAAGCTTAAAGCGAATGCCAGGAAGAGAAATCCCTGGATTGATTTATCAATCGTTGGTCCTGTTTTATATAAATCAAGAAGATTGGTTGTGAATCCTCCGAGTATATTTGCAGAATAAACAACGAGCCAGATTATTGCAACAAGCATTAGCAGGCTGCCTGCCATCGTGTAAATAAAAAACTTTATTGAAGCATAAATTCTTCTGTCATAACCCCAAATACCAATAATGAAGTACATCGGTATCAACATTGCTTCCCAGAAAACGTAAAACAAAAACATATCAAGAGAAACAAATACACCAAGCATTCCAAGTTCAAGAATCAGCATAAAGAAAGTAAACTCTTTTACTCTTTTCTTTATACCATTCCAGCTTGAAAGTAATGTAAGTGGTGTAAGAAATGTTGTAAGAAGAATTAAAAGCATCGAAAGACCATCAACACCAACGTGATAACTGATATTGAGACCTCTTACCCAATTAAATTTTTCAACGAATTGAAAATCACCGGACTGGTTATCAAATCCAAAATAAATAATTAGCGAGATAACAAAAGCAATAAGTGAAACTGCTAATCCAAAATATTTAACTAACTGTTCTTTTTCCTTATTGATGAAAATAAGAAGTAAAGAACCGATTAACGGAATAGCAAGCAGGTATGTAAGCAAATATGATTGTTCCATTTAAGAGTAGCTAATAATTAACCATAAAAGTGCAATTAAAACACCAAGTATCATCACGAGTGCGTACGACTGAGCAACACCAGTTTGAATTTTTTTAATAGTACCTGAAATATTATCAACAAGTTTCGCCAAATTATTAATCGTTCCATCAATAATTCTGTTATCTGCGATTTTCCATAAAATGTTTTCGGAACCTTTTACAATTGGATTTACAACTGAAGCTTCATACGCTTCATCAAGAAAATATTTATTTAAAAGGATATTGTAGGCTCCCTTAAATCGTGAAGCTGTTTTATCAGCAACTGCTGGCTTTTTCAAATAAGCATACCAGGCATAATAAATACCAGCTACACCTGCCACAATGGAAATTGCCATAAATAAAATTTCCTCAAAATGACTATGGCTTCCGATATTCATTAATTTTATTTCAGCACTTTTGAATACCGGTGCTAGCCAGGTATGAAAAAGATTTCCATGGTCACCGGAGAATATTTCCGGTATTCCAATAAATCCTCCGATTGCAGATAAAACTCCGAGTGCAATTAGAGGAACGGTCATTAATTTGGGTGATTCATGCGGATGAGTTTTATGGGAATCGAATTTTTCTTTTCCTTCAAAAGTAAGAAAATACAACCGGAACATATAAAACGCTGTAAGCAGTGCAGTAATAACTCCGATCAACCAGAAAACAATCCCAAGGTTTGCATAAGAGTACCACAAGATTTCATCCTTACTAAAAAATCCAGAAAGAGGTGGAATTCCTGAAATTGCTGTAGCTGCTACAAGAAAAGTTCCGTAAGTAATCGGCATGTATTTTTTAAGCCCACCGTAATGACGTATATCTTGCACATCGTGCATTGAGTGAATTACCGAACCGGCACCAAGAAAGAGTAATGCTTTGAAAAAGGCGTGAGTCATAACATGGAAAATTCCTGCAGAAAAAGCGCCTGCACCTAATGCTAAAAACATATAACCAAGCTGACTTATCGTCGAGTACGCAAGAACCTTCTTAATATCATTTTGAACAAGACCAATAGTAGCTGCAAAGAAAGCAGTAAATACACCAATTACAGCAACCACCATCATCGCAGTTGGAGCCGAAGCATAAATGATACTGCATCTTGCAACCATATAAACACCTGCTGTAACCATTGTTGCAGCATGAATTAATGCCGATACAGGAGTCGGACCCGCCATTGCATCGGGAAGCCAGACAAGTAAAGGAATCTGTGCAGATTTTCCAGTTGCACCTATGAACAGGAAGATCGCAATCAGTGTAAAAATGTGTTCAGGTACATTAAACGAAAGTGCCCGCGAAAAAACATCAGTAAATATTAGTGAACCAAACGTTGAATAGATTAAAAACATTCCCAGAAGAAAACCAAAATCACCAATCCTATTTACAATGAATGCTTTTAATCCGGCTGATGCGGTAGTACTTTTTTCAAATTTTCTATCATACCAGAAACCAATAAGTAAGTATGAGCACAAGCCAACACCTTCCCAACCTAGAAATAAAAGAAGAAAATTATCGGCGAGGATAAGATTCATCATTGCAAAGATGAAGAGATTCAGATAAGTAAAGAATCTCCAAAAACTTTTATCGCCGTGCATGTAACCGATTGAGTAAACGTGAATGATGAATCCGACTCCGGTTACAACCAAAGACATAACTAATGAAAGCTGATCAACCTGGTAGGCGAAATGTATGTTGAGTCCGGCAACGTCAATCCACTGGAAGAGTGTAATAATAGTTAAACGTTGATCGACAGGTAAAGCTAATGTTTCAAACAAAGCACCAACTGCAATAATGAAAGCAATTCCAATTGTTCCGCTTCCAATTATTCCAATAACTTTTTCATTTTTTATTTTAGGACCAAGTATCCCATTAAATAAAAATCCAAATAAAGGAAACAAAACTGTGAGATATATCAAATGGATCATTATAAACCGGTTACCATTTTAAAATATTTATTTCATCAATATTTACAGTTAGCTTATTCCTGAAGATTGCAATGATGATGGCTAATCCAACTGCAGCTTCAGCAGCAGCTACTGCCATCACAAAGAATACAAAGAGTTGTCCGGTTGCATCCCCTAAATACGAGGAGAATGTAATAAGCGTCAGGTTTGCTGAATTGAGCATCAATTCAACAGACATAAACACTACAATCGCATTTCTGCGTGTAAGCACTCCGACTATTCCAACGGAAAACATAAACGCACTCAATATCAGGTAATATTCAATTGGTATCTGCATAACTATTCGAATTTCTTTTTTGCTAAAACTAAAGCACCGATTGTCGCCGCAAGCAGTAAGTAACCAGCTGCTTCGAATGGTAAAATATATTTTGTAAACATTTCCCTACCGATTGTTTCTACAGTTCCGGCATCAACGCTCCTGGCAACTTCAGGATTTATTGCGTTTAAAGGTTTTGAAAGAAATATCATATAAACTATCTGCAATAATACAAGGGCAACAATAACAACGATAAAAATTTTAAGCTTTGGTTTTTGTTTGAAGAACTTCTTTTCTTTTTCAGGATTTAACAACATAATTACAAACAGGAAGAAAACCATAATCGCACCCGCATATACGATCACCTGCGCTACCGCAATAAACTGAGCATTTAGAGTTAAATATAATCCGGCGAGTCCAGCAAAATTCAAAACAAGAAATAAAGCTGATATAACAGGATTCGGACGAGTTATCATCAACACAGAAGAAACTACACAGACTATTGCGAAGATTATGAAGAGAGCTATTTCTAAAGTCATTGTCCCTTAAATGTTAGATGGAAGATGTATGAAGGAAGATGTTATTTAACATTTTCAGTCAATTCTGCTTATTTAAATTTTGTTGTGCCGTTAATTTAATTGAAGTAAAAATCTTTTTAAAGTCAGTACTTTCTTTTAATAGCATTTTGAAATCAGAATTTTTAAATTCATCCTTTAATATCGCATCCAAAACTCTTAGCCAATAATTACTTTCACGAGACTCTTTTAATACAATTCCAATTTTATGAATAAAATCCTTAGATGATTCTGCTGCCTGAGCTTCTTCATAATTAGAACCTATTGATGTTGCTGCTTTACCTAATTGATAAGTAATAACATCATTTACTTTAGTTTTAGGCAAAGACTCGAGAAACAGCAAACAATTAACACCAAATTCAAAAGTTCTTTTAAGTAGCTCTTCTGTTTTGGGATTCATCTAACTAAAAAGTAAAATATAAAAATCCATTTCCCATCTTCCATCAACCATCTTAAGGAGTATTTCTATAAATCATTCTTGGAAATGGAATTGCTTCCCTCAAATGTTCTAAACCGCAAATCCAGCTTACTGTTCTTTCCAAACCGATTCCAAAACCAGCATGAGGTACCGTTCCATATCTTCTTAAATCAAGATACCATTCAAAAACTTCCTGGGGTAGATTGTGTTCTTTAATTCTGCTTAACAATTCTTCCAGACTGTCTTCTCT
The DNA here is from genome assembly GCA_026193755.1 of Ignavibacteriaceae bacterium. Taxonomy (GTDB): domain Bacteria; phylum Bacteroidota; class Ignavibacteria; order Ignavibacteriales; family Ignavibacteriaceae; genus IGN2. The sequence continues at coordinate 14,210 of JAPHUI010000319.1, forward strand.
TTGACTGCCGCCAATAATTTCTCCGTAGCCTTCCGGCGCAAGCACATCAACTGCAAGAGCAACTTTTGGATTTTCAGGATCGCGTTTCATATAAAAAGCTTTTACCTGTGCCGGA
>JAPHUI010000233.1 GCA_026193755.1 Ignavibacteriaceae bacterium
ATTTTATTCGCAATCTGAAACTTTGAAAGCAGCGGAATCTTTATGGATTTGCCATCCTGCCTGATGATAGTTACTTTATTTGTATCAGTCTCAAAGCCGGTTTCCTTCCCAGGAGAATTAAGCACAATCATCTCCAGATCTTTTTCTTTCAACTTTTTCTTTGCATTACTCAATTCGTTCTGTGTTTCGAGAGCAAAACCAACAACTTTAGTTTTCTTTGCTTTGAGTAGAGAAAGAATATCAGGATTCTCAATCAATTTTATTTCCTTAAATCCAGCATTCTTTTTTATTTTATTTGATTTAGTGTCGGCTGGTTTGAAATCAGAAACTGCTGCGGACATAATCAATAAATTATTTTTATCAATCTCTTTTTTAATTCCTCGCTCCATTTCGGCAGATGAACGAACTCTCAATAGATTGATTTCAGGATAAATATTTTGAAAAGAAGGTCCGGAAATAAGTGTAACATCGGCACCACGCAGGAAAGCTGCTTTAGCAATAGCATAACCCATCTTGCCGGATGAACGATTTCCAATGAATCTGACAGGGTCAATATCTTCGTAAGTCGGTCCAGCAGAAACAAGAATTTTCATACCAACTAAATCTTTTGAATATCCTGAAAGAATTAATTCCACTGCATCAAGAATTTTATTTGTATCAGCAAGTCTTCCTTCACCCGAAAGTCCGCTTGCCAACTCGCCTGATTCAGGATAAATAATATAGTGACCTAGATTTTCTAGCTTTTGAATATTTTCTTTATTGATCGGATTATTGTACATATCAACATCTGCAGCAGGTGCAATTAGCAAGGGAGATCGCAAAGCAGTAACCAGAGTTGTTAGGGCATTATCTGCAAATCCGTGAGCCATTTTTGCAATCGTATTAATTGTTGCAGGAGCGACGAGCATCAAGTCAGCCCAGAGTGCATAATCAATATGCCATGTTGAAAGATTTGTTCCATCTTTCTGGTTTTTCGGAAAAGTATTGACAATAACATCATTCTGCGATAGTGTAGATAGGGTTAATGGTGTTATAAATTCTACTGCAGAAGGAGTCATAACTACTTTAACATTTGCGCCTCGCTTTACAAATTCTCTAACAATCAAACAGGACTTGTACGCAGCAATGCAGCCAGTTACACCAAGAAGAATATTTTTTCCTTTTAAAGGATCTTTAATCATAACATTACTTTCAATTTATCTATCTGAAATTTAATGTAAATACTTAAAAGATATTTAAAAAAATAAATCCGGCATTAAGCCGGATTAGTTTATCATAAAATCTGAAAAGTTAAAAACTATTACTGCTTAAAATCGTATTCAATTTTGCCATCTAAAAATTCATTTAAAGCCTGAAGATGTGGTTTTTTTCTCTGTTCCATTTCCAGAGCAATTTTTAGCTGGGCAGGATTATCAATATCTTCATTCTCATCATCGGTGGTTGCTTCAGGAATTGTGCTGAGTAATGCATTAAACTCAATTTTATTTTCCGAATTAAGCTGGCGGGCGCGTTTTGCAGTAACGATTATCGCTTCGTAAACGTTGCCTGCTTTTTTATCAATCTCTCTTAAATCGATTGGATTTATTTCCATCTATTTATTCTCCTTTAATATTTTTCTTACTAAACTTTTTGCTTCTAAAATTGCTGCATCAAGCTTTATATTTTCAATTACATAATCAAACTTATCCTTAAGGCTCAATTCCATCTTTGCTCTTTCAATTCTTTTAATAAAATCGGATTCGCTTTCAGTCTGTCTCTGCCTTAATCTCCTAACAAGTTCTTCAAAACTGGGAGGCGAAATATATACTAAATGAGCATAAGGGTAAAGTCTTTTTATTGTAAGTGCACCTTTGACGTCCAATTCCAGCAAAACAGGCTTTCCCGCATCAATATTTTCCTCTACGAAGCTTTTATAGGTGCCATAATAATAATCATAAAATTTTTCCCATTCGATAAATTCATTGTTTTCAATCTTTTTCAGGAATTCTGACTCCGAAATGAAAAAGTATTCAAGACCTTCTTTTTCTATCTCTCTCTTGGGTCTTGTAGTAGCGGAAATGGAAAAAACAATTTCTGGGAAACTTTTTAATATTTCCTTAACTATGGTAGTTTTTCCACCTCCGCTGGGCGCGGAGAAAACAATAATTTTTCCTTTTGCGTCTTTCAAAGGCTATTCAATGTTTTGTATTTGTTCCCTGATTTTTTCAATCTCTTCCTTAATATAAACTGAGGAATGAATTATAGCAGTAGAAATTGATTTTGAAGAAATAGTATTAGTTTCCCGGTTCATTTCCTGACAAAGAAAGTTTAATTTTTTCCCCGGTTCACTTTCGTTTTTCAGACTTTCCTTGAAGAACTTAAGATGACTTTTTAACCTGACACATTCTTCGGTAACGTCTGCTCTGTCAGCAATCAGCGCCAATTCAAGATTCAATCTATCTTCACTAATTTCAGCATTGCTGGTCAAATCAGATATCCGCTGTTTAAGCTTTTCGTAATTATCATTAATACTTTTTCGAAATTCTTTTTCAATCTCAAAAACCTTTTTGTTAATCTTTTCTATTCTTGAATTTAAATCTCTGGCTAATTCAGCACCCTCTTTTTTCTTCATCAGGATTAATTTGTCAAGTGCTTTGCTCAATGCTGATTTAATAATTTCAAATTCAGCCTTCGTTAATTCGGTTTCCTGAGTTGTGAAAATCTCTTTATTGTTCAGCAGATGATTAAGTTCAATATTTTCCTTAATACCTGATATTTTTTTTACTTTTTTTATCAGCTCTATCTGATTTAATAATTTATTTTTATCAACCGAAGAAAATCCGTTTTCAACACCATCTTTTTTAAAGTGAATAACTAAATTAAGCTTGCCTCTCTGCAGTTTTGATTTGATGAATTCTTTAATTTCATAATCATAATTTGAAAGTATTGAAGGCATTTTAAGGAAAACTTCAAAAAACCTGCTGTTTACACTTTTTATTTCAACCTCAGCCGTGATTTTATTTTTTGAGCTGCTGCCCTTGCCGTAGCCGGTCATGCTATAAATCATTGAAATTTCCTTTTATCATTAGTTGATTTTTATTATTACACTTAAAGATACGCAGAAGCAAATTAACAGATATCTTAAAATGCTTCACCTATACCGAAATGAATTACCATAGTGCTAAAAAACTTTTTCTCAAAAATAAATTTCATATCACCCGGATCATAAAGCTTAAATCCAAAATCTATACGGAATGGAGCAATTTCTGAGTAATATCTTAGGCCTGTTCCAAAAGCAACTGCTACCTGGTCTATTCTGATTTCTTTTAGCTCATTCCACGTGTTGCCATAGTCAATAAAAAATACAAATCCATAAGTTTTTTCAAACTTCCTGCGATATTCGAAACTTCCTTCCAGCAAAATATTTCCACCTCTTATTTTATACTGTTCATTCAAAGATGAGGGAAACAAATTAAAAAGTGGATCAGTTGGAATTAATTCTCTTGATCTCCATCCTCTAACTGAATTGCTTCCGCCAGCAAAGAAAGTTTGGTTGGGGGAAACAAGTGCAGCATCACCGCTGAACATCTGGATATAACCGGATTTCAGCTTTAGAGCAAAAATCGTATTCCTATCTCGTGATACTGCAAAATAATTACCAATAGTAAGCTGCAACTTTAAGTAGTATCCAAGTGAATCAACTATCCTGGCCGCTGCACCTGTAGAAACATTTTTTTGATCCCACTTAACATCTGCTGAGGAAATTTCTGTAATTAAAGAAATTGTTCTACCTTCTGTAGGATAAAAAAGATTATCAGTGTTTCTTGAGCCTATTTCTGTACCTAAAGAGGACGTGAATGTTTTTGGACTATATGAAAAAGTATCAACCCCAACCACCTGTTTTGGTATAGTATAATTCAATCTATCAAATCTTAAATAGGGATTAAGCAAATTAACAAAAGTATAGGTTGGCATATCTACTGCAGAAGTAAAATTAGCACCGTAGTTTTGATAATCAACAGAAGAAATATTATAGGATTTAAGATAAGTTTCGAGCCTTCCTGCAACAACTCTGCTAAATAGAAACGGCTGCTCAACTATTGCGGATAAATCAATTTCTGATTGGAATGTCTCATTAAATAATTCTGAATTAAACTTGAGGTTTGCAATATCATTTACTTTGAACCTTGCTCTAACCGTAAGCTTGCGCGCATCACCAAACAAATTTTTACGGACATAACTTGCTCCAACACCAACGTTGAAATAATTATTTTCATTATCCGCAAAAACCTCGGGTGAGAGTTCATTCAAAGGTGCAACATTCCCCTTTATTAAAAGCTGAACTTTTCCGCCAGCAGTATCCTGAACAACCCCATTCAAATTTATTGAGTTGAATAATCCGGTTCTTGCGAGTCTTATTCTGCTCTTAAGCAGTTCATTCTCTCTATAAGAATCACCGATGTTGATGTTTGTTATATATTTTATCAGGTCATTACTTACTTCCGATTGAGATTCTCCTTCTTTTTCTATTTTAATATCATTATAAGTAAACCAGCTGCCTTGAGTAAAATAATTAGAGAGATCAGTCTTGGCTTGAACGGTATCAATTATAATACTTGTACTGTCATATTCAGCAAGCATATATCCATGGTTTTTAAGATAGTTTACTATTTCATCATTTTTTGCCTGCACATTCGCTTGTACATAACGTTCCCAGTCCGGGTATTCAAGATATGGTTTTAATTCCGAGTTTGTCTCGTCGCCTAAATTCTCAAGTCCATAAAATTTTACAACTCCATATGTATGCTTTTCATTTTCATTTATTATATAAGTCAAATCAACTGACTTCGATATCGTATCAATTTTAAAATAGTAGTCGATATTGGCTTTAAAGTATCCATTGACAGAATAGAAAGATTTGAGAGAAATTATATCGACCGATATTGCACTCGAGTCAAAATAATTAGGAGGGGAACCAATAAAGCTGACAGTATTATATAAAAGTCTCCACAGCCAGAAGGGATTTTCTTCACTCTGGATATGTGCTTTCAATTCATCATCAGGAAAAGATTCGTTTCCTACAAAATTAATAGAAGCTAATTCGTACCTATCAGCTTCCTGTGCAAATTGATTTACACTGATTACAAATAAAATAGCAAGAATGTAAACGAGAGACTTCATTAAGAAGCGGTGTACTTTCTTTATTACGAATTCATAGATTTATCAGGCAATAATTCACAGAAAAAGTTTTTAGAATTATAGCGCTCTTTCGACTAACCTGAGATTTGGATAATCTCTTCTGAAATAGCTTACAAAGAAGTTTTTTAACATGGGATTATCAATATTTTGCGATAGATCAAGTGAAACTCTCCCTTCGGAAATAACTGAAAGATGGGCGCTGTATACTTTTAGTTTTTTCAAATCTATTATGTGAGAGTATACATCTCCACCTGCGCTTCCCAGAAAATAATTTTTAGAATTATAATAAATGAGTTCGTTGTCAAAATCAGAAAATTTTATTTTATTGACTAAACACTGAACAAATGACCCGTTAAGAACATTGGTAGAATATTTAATCTGAAATTCTCCATCAACCCAGCTAATGAGATAAAATTTGATTCCATAAATATTATTTTCAGAAATTTCGACACCTGCGACAATGGACTTTAGCGTATCCGACTCAAAATAACCTGCGGTAGTGAAGGAAACATTTTGCCCAACTAAGTCTTTGGCTGTTTTAATAACTAGTTGTTCATTTTCAAATAAATTGTGCGGCGGCGGTTCGTATGATTTTTTGCATCCATAGACAGCAAAAATTAAGACCAAAATAAACGACAGATGAAAAATTTTATTTAATGTCAACTTCGGTACCTATTTTAATTACTGAATATAATTCGTCAATGTTTTCATTACTCATAGAAATTGAGCCATTAGTCCAGTTAAAAACAAACGGAAGGTTTTTAACGACATAATCCAATTCACCTATTCCGTGAATCCCGATATTTCCGCCAAGAATATTATTAAACCTTGTGCAGCCTTCATAGTAGTATTGAAATTTAATATCGTTGAATTCTTTTTGAGAAATCCAGCCTTTCCTTAATGCATTTGTAGCGTCTTCCAGATTAGGATAGTTTATCTGAAAAAATTTATGGTATTTATTTACTGTATCAATTTTACAAATTTTATACACACCAACAGGAGTAGCTTTGTCTCCTGCCCTGCTTTTTGGCGTATGTACAGATTTACCAAAACTAACTCTGTAGTTTTTTATAAGAACACTTTCTTCATATAAACCCAGAGTGTAGTTCTGCCTGTCAACAACCAGCCTAGGATTTTTGATTTCAGTAAAACCATTTTTCAACATTGCTTCGGAAAGAGGGACGTTTCGAAGGTTTAGAATAATTCCATAAACAAGAACACCAAAAAAGAAAAGTGCTATAGCAAAGATGAGATAAATAATATTCCTCAGAACACCTTTGTTTAAATAATTTGCAGCCTTAACAGGACCAATGCGAAATTCTTTTAGCTTTTCAAAAAGCTTCACGGTTAATTACTTATTCTCTTGAAATATTAAATTTTCTTTTAATTGATTCAAAATTTAGTTAAAAATCAGCAAATTTTTAGACACAGGATAAAAATGAAAAACCCGGTCGTTGAGAACCGGGTCTAATAAAAAATTTTTTATGGAATTTTATACTTCCATTATCTCCTTCTCTTTATGCTTTAACGTATCATCAATCAAATTGATATGCTCGTCAGTCAGCTTTTGCACTTCACCTTCTGCATCGTGCATTTGATCTTCTGACATTTTTTTCTCCTTTTCCTCTCTTTTAATATGATCATTAGTATCACGTCTTACATTCCTGATTGCGATTTTAGCTTCTTCACCAAACTTTTTTACAAGCTTTACAAGTTCTTTTCTTCGTTCTTCATTTAAAGGCGGAACAGGTATTTTTAGGTTTGTACCGTCGCTTATAGGATTGAAACCAAGATTTGCTTCCAGAATAGCTTTATCAATTACCTGTACCATCTGCTTCTCCCAGGGAGTGATGGATAGAGTGTGTGCATCAAGGACAGATACATTTCCAACCTGGTTTAATGGAACCATATTACCATAATAATCTACTTTTATACTATCGAGCAAAACAGTTGTAGCCTTGCCTGTTCTGATTTTGGACAGCTCGCTTCTTAATGTTTCAATTGATTTATCCATTCTGCTTTTAGCATCTTTTATTAATTCGTGCATAATTACCTCAGTTTGTTTTTATGCTTCTTTAATAAGTTTTTCAGGACTAACAATCAGAGTTCCAACTTCTTCACCTGTAACAAGCTTTAGCAAATTGTCGGGAACATCCATATTAAAAACAATCATCGGGAGATCATTTTCCTGGCAGAGACTTACTGCTGTTAAATCCATTATTTTAAGATTTTTCTTTAGAACATCCAGATAGGAGATATTATCAAACTTAAATGCATCAGGATTTTTTTCCGGATCACTGTCAAACACACCATCTACTCTAGTTCCCTTAACGATAACATCAGCATTTATTTCAACAGCACGCAAAGAAGCCGCTGTATCGGTACTAAAGAAAGGATGACCTGTTCCCGCACCAAAGATTACAATTCTCTTTTTTTCAAAATGTCTTATTGCCCGTCTTCTAATGTAAGGTTCAGCGATTGCTTCCATATTAATTGCACTCATTAATCGAGTGTAAATTCCCCGCTTCTCAATTGCATTCTGAAGAGCGAGAGCATTAATTACTGTTGCTAGCATACCCATTTGATCCCCGGTTGCTCTATCGATTCCCTGCGAATGTGCACTTAAGCCACGATAGATATTTCCTCCACCGATTACGATTCCCAGCTCGGCACCGGCCTTGTAAGCTTTTTCAATTTCTTCAGAAAAAAATTCAAGAACATTATTATCTATTCCAAAACCCTGCGTACCCATTAGGGATTCACCACTAAGCTTTAGTAAAACTCTTTTATATTTTAAGTTCATCTCATCCTGTAATTTTTCACAACTAAATATAAAAAAAGGTCTTAAAAATATTAAGACCTCTTTTTGTTAAATTATTTTTTCTCATCACCAAGATGGAAACGATCGAATTTCGTTACCCTGGCTTTAGAACCGTGCTTTGAATTGAATTCTTTTAGTAGATCACCTACGGTTTTTGAATTATCCTTGATGAAAGCCTGCTCGAGAAGAACGTTTTCCTGATAGAATTTATTCAATCTGCCCATAGCTATTTTTTCAAGTATCTGTTCTGGTTTGCCTTCTTTTTTAGCAAGCTCTTTATAAATCTCCAATTCTTTATCAACAACATTTTTAGAAACATCCTCCCTTGCAATGCTAATAGGATTCATAGCAGCAACCTGCATTGCCATATCTTTACCAATAACAGAAAGTTCATCACCGCCATCTTTAACATCGTCAAATTTTATCAAAACTCCCAGCTTTGAACCCATATGAATATAATCCACAAGCATACCATCATTTGTTTCCAAAATATCGAAACGAGATATTTCAATTTTTTCGCCCACTTTCCCTAAAACATCATTTAGTTTGTTCTGAACATCTGAATTTTTTGTCAATAGCTCTTCAACGTTTTTAGGTTTATTTTTATGAACAGTGTTGATAACAAAATCAGCAAGATTAATGAAATCCTCACTCTTTGCAACAAAATCAGTTTCACAATTAATTTCCAGAATTGTCCCTGATTTTTTATCGTCTGAAATTTTTGTAACGATCAATCCTTCGTTAGCAGATTTTTCTGCTCTTTTAGCAGCGACCGAAGCGCCTTTTTTTCTTAATATTTCTATTGCTTTTTGAACATCGCCGTTTGCTTCCTCGAGTGCTCTTTTGCAATCCATCATTCCGGCGCCGGTTCTCTGTCTTAAATCATTTACTTGTGCAGCAGTTATAGCCATAATAGTAACTCCAAATTAAAATTAATTTTCTGAAGCAGGTTCTTTAGGTTCTGATTCTTTTTTCTCTTCAACCTTCACTTCAGAAATTTCTTCTTCCTTTTTTTCTTTCTTCTTTAAGTGTTTCTTAGGTACTTTCTTCTCTTCGTCTTGTGCTGTCTCTTCCTGGTGTTCTTTCCTTGCTCTCTCTCTTTCAGCAATTTCTTCAGCTCTCTTTTCCTTGAATTTTGCCTGACCCTCAACAACTGCATCTGCCATATGCTTTACAATAAGTTCTATTGTTTTCACTGCATCATCATTAGCAGGGATTAAATAGTTAATGTCATCCGGGTCACAGTTTGTATCAACAATAGCAAACACCGGGATGTTCAATCTTTTCGCTTCTTTTACAGCGATATCTTCCTTTTTAATATCAACAACAAAAATTGCACTTGGAAGCTTGGACATTGTTTCCACACCTTCCAGAATTTTTTTAAGTTTATCCCGCTCACGTGATAAGAACAGCCGTTCCTTTTTAGTTATTTTTTCAAAAGTTCCGTCAGTCTCCTGCTTTTCTATATTCTGCAGTCTTTTAACACTTTTTCTAATTGTTGAAAAGTTTGTAAGCATTCCACCTAACCAGCGTTCGCTTACCCAATTCATTCCACATCTTTTTGCTTCCGACTCAATAACTCCTTTTGCTTGTTTTTTTGTTCCGACAAAAAGGATTGAGCCACCACCCGAAACTGCTTCAATCATTTCCTGGTATGCCTGGTTAAGCAAACCAAGACTTTTCTTTAAATCAATTATGTGAATACCATTCTTTTCCATAAAAATGAATGGTTTCATCTTAGGATTCCAGCGGCGGGTTAAGTGCCCGAAATGTGCACCTGCTTCAATCAGGTGCGTTAGCTCCAGAGTTGTCATTAGATTTTCTCCTGTTTTTATCTTCTACCCTCGTCGTCTTTACCTTTCATCCCGACTAATCGGGACACAGGAAGTAAATCGGAAGGTATGAATATTGATTATTAAATTATCTCTTAGAAAATTGAAATCTTTTTCTTGCTTTTGGTTGTCCGTATTTTTTTCTTTCAACCATCCTCGGATCCCTCGTTAAAAATCCTTCAATCTTTAAAGATGGTCTGAAATCCGGATTTGTGTCAATTAAAGCTCTTGCTATTCCTAATCTTATTGCCTGTGCCTGTCCTGTTGATCCGCCACCTTTAACATTTACGTAAACATCATACTTACCACTCGTTTCCGTAACATCAAATGGTTTGGTAATATCTTCTCTGCTAACTAACAGCGGAAAAGCTTTTTCAAACTCTTTACCATTAACTAATATTTTTCCGTTACCACTTCTTAGTATAACTCTTGCTACAGAAGTTTTTCTTCTTCCAATATAAATTCTATCAACCATTAATTCTCCAATGTTCTAAGTATTTCAGGTTTCTGTGCTTTGTGAGGATGCTCTTCCCCGGCATAGACTTTAAGCTTCGTAATTAATTTATTACCCAATCTGTTTTTTGGCAGCATACCTCTTACAGCTTCCCTGATAACAAATTCAGGTTTTTTCGCTTTCATTTCTTCGTATGAGCGTATCTTCTGTCCGCCGGGATACATACTATGCCAAATGTATTTTTTAAGCTGCTCTCTCTTTCCAGTTAATTTAATTTTGTCAGCATTTATTACAATAACAAAATCTCCGGTATCCATATTGGGAGTAAAAATAGGTTTGGTTTTCCCTCTGATTACCGAAGCCACTCTTGATGCAAGTCTTCCTAAAACCTGATCCTTTGCATCAACAAGGTACCATTTCCTGTTAGCATCTTCGGTTTTAATAAACCGCGTCATTCCTTCCTTTTTCAAAATATAATCCTCCGTGTAACAAAATCTTTTTTGAAGCCTGAAAAAATAAGCGGATACCCTTAAAAAGTCAAGAAAAATAAAGAGGTAATTAATGATACTAAATCAGAATAGCCCTGAAAACTTGATTATTTGAAGCAGGGGACAAAATTAGTAATTTTGTTGCCTTAAATTCATAAAATAATTAATAGATAAAACACCATGAAAATTCTTGTAACCGGTGGATCTGGTTTTTTAGGCATAAACCTGATACGTTATTTATATTCAAAAGGAAACCAGATAAAATCGCTGGATCTGGTCGATTTTGATTATCCCGATATAAAGGATAAAATTGAAATAATTAAAGGGGATATAAGAGATAATGCAACAGTTGAAAGAGCAGCTGCGGGAGTAGATGTAATTGTTCATTCAGCAGCAGCACTCCCACTTTATACACCCGAAGAAATTTTTTCTACTGATATTAACGGCACACAAAATATGCTTGAAGCTGCAGAGAAGTTTAAAGTAGAACGCTTCATTCATATCTCTTCAACAGCGGTTTACGGAATCCCCGATCATCATCCATTATATGAAACAGATAAACTGGATGGAGTCGGACCTTATGGTAAAGCAAAAATTCAAGCTGAAGAAGAATGTATGAAATTCCGTAAAAAAGGAATGTGCGTTACAATTATTCGTCCTAAGTCATTCATTGGACCGGAACGATTAGGAGTATTCGATTTGCTTTATGATTGGGCAAAAGATGGTCATGGTTTCCCCATGATTGGCAAAGGAAATAATCGCTACCAACTTCTCGATGTGGAAGATCTTTGCGAAGCAATTTACTTATGCTGCACACTGGACAAAGAAAAAGTGAATGATACATTCAACATTGGTGCAAAAGAATTTACAACTATGAAGGAAGACTACCAGGCTGTTCTGGACTACGCTGGTCACGGTAAAAAAATAAAAGGACTGCCGGAAAAACCAATTATTTCAACACTCAAGATTTTAGAAGCATTAAAGATTTCTCCACTCTACAAATGGGTCTATGAAACTGCTTCCAAAGATTCATTTGTTTCTATTGAGAAAGCAGAAAAGGTTCTTGGTTATAAACCGAAGTATTCAAACAAGGATGCTTTGATAAGAAATTATAAATGGTACATTGAAAATTTTGATAAGTTTAAAAACACTTCCGGCATTTCACACAGAGTCCCGTGGAAGCAGGGAATTTTGAAAATTGCGAAAGTTTTCTTTTGATAGAAATGATTTTGAAATTTTTATTTATTATTAATTAAGGAGGCGGAAAGATGGCTGAGAAAAAAGATTATTTAAAAGAAGTAATTGAGCATATAGATATTAAAAAGCATAACGTCGTCCAGTTAGTTGATGCGATGAAGAACATGGCTTTCACTGCACGCGATTTAAACCGTGCAGCAAACATTTATGATATGATGCTGAAAGACAAAAACTGCGGAATTATTCTTACTCTTGCCGGAAGCCTTTTCAGTGCAGGTTTGAAGAAAGTAGTTTATGATATGATTATGAATAATATGGTTGATGCAATTGTTTCAACCGGTGCAATTATAGTTGACCAGGATTTCTTTGAAGCTCTCGGTTTTAAACATTACAAAGGGACAAAATTCGTTGATGATAATGAATTGCGGGATTTACATATTGATAGAATTTACGACACCTTCATTGACGAAGACGAACTTAGAGTCTGCGATGAAACTTGCGGAAAAATTTTCGACAGTATGGAACCAAAACCATATTCATCAAGAGAATTTCTCTGGGAGTTTGGAAAATATTTGGAGAACAACGGCGGACCAAAAGTAGATGATTCAGTAATCTGGGCAGCATATAAAAAGAATGTCCCGATTTTTGTTCCGGCTTTTTCCGATTGCTCAGCAGGATTTGGATTTATTGTCCACCAAACTGAAAATCCCGACAAACACGTTTCAGTTGATTCTGCAAAAGATTTTCTTGAGTTGACAAAAATAAAATTAGCAAGCAAAGAAACAGGGATCTTTATGATCGGCGGAGGTGTTCCTAAAAACTTTACACAAGATATTGTTGTTGCAGCAGATATCTTGCAGGAAGATGCACCAATGCATAAATATGCAATTCAGATTACCGTTGCAGATGAAAGAGATGGTGCACTTTCAGGTTCAACATTAAAAGAAGCAAGTTCCTGGGGAAAAGTTGAAACGACTTATGAGCAAATGGTTTATGCAGAAGCCACAGTTGCAATGCCATTAATTGTCGGTTACGCTTATCACAAAGGAAACTGGAAGGAAAGAAAAGCAAAAGAGTTTCAGAAGTTGTTTTCGAAAATGGAAGAAGTAGCATAGGTACCTCACGCAAAATTATTTTAAAGTCACACTAAAATTAAAATTGAGGTGTGACTTATTAAATCTCATTCCCTCCTTTTTTTATTTATTTTGTGATTTATCTATTTCCCACTATTATAATTGCTTTATATTACAATATTTTTCCTGATTGACTCCTTTTTGTTTTGTTTATCTTTTTCCTATATGGATTAAAGCTTTATCTTCTATTCCGTTTTCATATCTTTCCCCCACTGCCACACATACATTGCCTTTAATTTCAATTCTTCTCAATTCATCCCTCGAATCAATCAGTTCATTATAAGTGTGCCAGCTTATCCCGTTATAATGCCAGATTTTTCCAGGAACGCCAGAAGCAATAATATCATTTGCATTATTACCTCTTACACTTATCATTCCCCAATTCTGAATTGGACCTTTCCAAATTGCTTCGGCAGTTCCATCAGTATTTATATTAGCTCTATATAAATCATACCACGTTAGCACATATAATTTCTTCTCGGTCATCCAAGCACTATATATCGCTCCGGAAATGAAATCCGTTCTGTAATTAAATAAGTTATCTTCATCCTCTATTATCTTTTGCACATTTCCATTTTCCAATTTTAATAAAACAGAAGGTTGAAAATCTCTCCAACCCCCGATAAATATATCTTCACCTTTTCCACATATATCTAATAAATCTGTTGATACCCCACTTTCTATTCTACTCCACTGCCCGTTTTGGTAGTGTGCAATATTTCCATCATTGCCTACAACATACAGGTCATTACTGCTGCTTCCCCAGATTTTATTGATTGAGCCTGTTAGAAGAGGGTTTACTCCACAATCAACATTAATTGTTTCACCATCAAACCAACCAATACTCCCACCACTTGTTACTATAATATTATTTTCTGAAAAGGCCGATATTGCTCTTAATGGTGGATATGTTACTGGATTACAACTGCTTTCCATATTTATTCTTTTCAATTCCCATTGGTTTCCATCCCAATGAACAGCATTATAACGAATCGGTTGTCCAAGTGAGTCTAGTATATAAATTTCTCCGACAGCCCAAATTGAATTATTGTTCAATAGTGCCACATCATAAAGAATGCTGCTCTGGTATTGACCACCAAAGACGAATGACTCAAAAGAAAAGTTGTGGCTGGTTGTGTCCAGGGTTGTAACGCTCAGCTCATTGCTAGTTGCTGGATTCTCGATACTGGATACTTGATACTGGTAGTTTTTGTTTGGTAAAAGAGAATCGATGTAAAGTAGTGAG
>JAPHUI010000405.1 GCA_026193755.1 Ignavibacteriaceae bacterium
AAATATGTTAACCTGGAATCAGATGGGAGTGTTTGGGAAAACAAGTCTTGGAAATGAATCAGTCTACAATTCAGGTTTTGCGCTGACAAGATATATCTCCCAGAAATACGGTGAAGATAAACTAAGAGACATAACAAAAAAGCTAGGCAGTTTCGGCAACTTTACTATTGATGCTGCATTTGAAGATGTCTTGGGAAAGAATGGAACAGAGATTTACACCGAATGGCAAAATTATCTCGTTGAAGATTACACAAAACGCAGTGAAAAAGTTTTGGCAAACTTAGTCGAAGGAGAGGAGATTGCTGAAAAGGGTTTTGGAAATTTCTATCCAACCTTCAGCAAAGACGGAAAGAAGATTTATTACATTTCGAATAAGTCTGGCGATTACTTCAGTCCTTCCGGCATTTATGAATACGATATTGAATCGGGAAAAGATAAACTTTTAGTCAACGGAGTTCGCTCAACTTTTAGCTGGATTCCCGGGCAGAATAAAATTTTATATGCAAAAATAACAGAGGATAATCCAGATTGGTACAACGTACACGATCTTTTTATCTATGATGTTGACAATGATGATGAAATAAGACTTACAGAAAACCTGAGAGCAAATCAACCGAATGTTTCTAATGATGGAAAGAAAATCGTATTTATTTTTCAGAAAGATGGAACAACAAATCTTGGATCGGTAGATATTGACGGAACAAATTTCAGAGCATTGACTTCCTATGCAAATGGAGAACAGGTTTACAATCCTAAATTCTCAAACGATGATTCGTATATTATTTTCGATTACTCCTATCATCAGACGCGTGATATAGCTAAAATTAATGTAAACGGTGGTGAAGTTGAATTTGTAATTCAAACTGATAACGATGAAAGAAATCCGGTTAACGATAAAGATGGAAATTTAATTTATGCATCTGATGAAACAGGTATTTTCAATATTTACTCGATGAATCCTTTAACTAAAGAAAAGAAACAGTTGACGAATGTAATTGGTGGTGCATTTATGCCGGATATAAATGCAAACGGCGACATTACATATGCTGGTTATACATCCTCAGGATATAAAATTTTCTTAATTAAAAATGATGTGGAGAAAAATGTTATCGAAAGTGATAGTTATGTCTGGAGAAAAAATCCTCCACTGGATATGAGCAAACCGAACGGTGATATCAGTCAATTTGACGTTAATGCATTGAAGAATTTTAATGATTATGAAACTCCGAACTACGAAGTTGAAAAATATAAAGGCGCATTTTCATCACTTACTTTTTTCCCGTTTATCAGATTCGATAACTATAATACCGGTAACAGCTTCATCCAAAAAATTAAACCCGGATTGTATGTCTCTTCCAACGATATGCTTAATCGTTATTCGATATTTGCCGGAGCCGCAATCAATACAAGACTCGAGCGAGATCTCTTTTTAATTTTTGAATATAAAAACAAGCTCCCATTGATAAGCTCGCTTGGATTAAAGCCGGAACTTTCGGCGGAATTGTACAGCACAAGTCGAAAAACATCTGGCATAGAGTTTACTTTAGCAGAAGGCGGGGATACTCTGAGTACAGATATTACCTACAATCTTTTTGAATTTGATTTGGCCGCAAAGCACAGAATTTTTAACAGGTTCAACAATCTTGAGCTAAGGTTCATTCTTAGTCGGTACACTGCAACAATCGGAAGTTTTACATACTATAATTATAACAATAATACTTATGAACTCGCACCGACTACTGACGATACTTATTTCATAGGTAGGGATTTAAGACTTACTTATAACTTTGAAGTCATTGCACCTACGAAGGATAATGATATAAATCCTACTGGAGCAAAATTGAAAATCACTTATGATTATGAATGGAATCGTTTTAATAATGAAGGTAATTATACAGTTGAAGACGGACTGCTGAAACCAAATTACAATGATTTCAATTTTCATCGCCTTTTGTTTGATGGAAATCTTTACTTTCCTTTGTGGGCAGATCACACCTTGTCAACACGACTTGTCGGTGGAACAATTTTCGGACCTGCTGTTCCGGATTTCTTCGATTTTTATCTTGGCGGATTGATTGGAATGAAAGCCTATCCGTTTTATTCAATTAGCGGCAACGAAATTGCGTGGATAAACTTAACGTACCGTTTTCCTCTTTGGAGAGATATTGATTACAAACTTAGCTTCCTCTACTTCGATAAAATTTTTCTTTCGTTCCATTTTGATTATGGAAATGCATGGACAGGTAACATTCCTGCTCTGAGTGAATTTAAAAAAGGTGCGGGCACCGAGATTCGTTTACAAATGAACTCTTACTATTTATTCCCGACTGCACTTTTCTTTAATGCTTCCTATGGATTTGATAGATTTGACAAGGTCGTTGACAGTGGTGTTGCATCTTATGGTAAAGAATGGAGATTTTATGGTGGAATTCTTTTTGGATTTGATATTGTAAACAACAAAACAACTTTTACCAATCCAAATCGCTTAAGGTAGTTGTATGATAGGCATAAACAATTTTCTATTTATAATTTCAATTTCATTTTTAATTTCCTGTTTCTCATACAGCCAGGAAAAAATTAATGAAAATCTTAATCTAACAGGTAATCTTTACACAGATTCAAAAATAATTCAGAGCACTTATTCGCAAAATATTGTAAACCCGATGGCAGATGATCTACCCACGAAAAAGTCTGCAATCCTTTCAGGTGTACTCTCTGCTATTTTGCCAGGTGCAGGACAGGTTTATAACGAAGATTACTGGATTGCAGGA
>JAPHUI010000214.1 GCA_026193755.1 Ignavibacteriaceae bacterium
AATCAAGGAATTCACACTGACTTATATCAACAACAAGTTTCCTGAATTTCTTTTCAACATCTTCTTCAAGAATTTTTTTAAATTGAATTGCTTCCTTATAGGTAGCACGGCTTAAATTAACTACTTCGACGACTACGTCTTTTTCAATTTTTTTTTCGAAATCTTCCATTGTGAGATTCTCTGTTGGCTGGACCAATTACCCCTCCGAAAATAGCTTTTTTAGCAATTCACGACAAAATAACGTGCCAGTATTTAATAATTCTTTAAGTTCTAAATAGTTATTTCTTTTACTATTTGGATACTCAGAATAGGACATTTACTTACTTTTGTTGTACCAAAATAAACAGATTTTTTCAAAAATAACAGTTAAATAATAGCTTCCGTATGAAAAGTCATTTTTCTGCTTAATATTAATAAGAACAATTTACAAATATGCATAGTACAGAACAGATTGAAAGAATAAATTCAGGCTATAAAGAAGCATTTAAACTTACTAAAAAGCATTACGAAAATTTTCCTGTTGTCTCATTCTTTCTTCCTTCAAATATAAGAAAAGATACAGCGATAATTTATTGGTTTGCCAGAACGGCTGATGATTTTGCCGATGAGGGAAATATTGATGCACAAGAAAGAATAAAAAAACTTGTCAATTTTGAGGAACGTCTTAATCATTTATTACAGTATGAACCTGCAAACAATTTGGAAGCAGCACTTAAAAACACTATAGTTTCAAAAAAGCTTAGTCACAATAATTTTTTTAATCTTTTAACAGCATTCAAACAGGATGCTATAAAAAACCACTATGCAACTTTTAGTGAAGTGTTGGAATATTGCTCTCGTTCTGCTAATCCGGTCGGAAGAATTCTGCTTGAACTATTAAATATCAGAGATGAGCAGGCATTTTACTTTTCTGATAAAATTTGTACGGCATTGCAGATAACTAATTTTATTCAGGATACAGAAATTGATTTTGGAAAAGGAAGGATTTACTATCCACAAGAGGAACTTAATAAATTCGGCGTTATAGAAGATATGTTTGAGATGAGGAAAAATAATCTTAACTTAAAGATGCTTATTGAATTCAGTGTCAGCAGAGTTCAATCATTATTCGATGAAGGTAAAGGTCTGCTAGAATTTCTTTCCGGTAGATTTAAGTATGAAATAGATTGGACCATTAGAGGTGGTGAAGAAATTTTAAACAAAATTCGTGGCGCTGATTTTGATGTTTTTACAGAGAGACCAGTACTTAAAAAATTAGACCATGTAAAACTTATAATTAAATCTCTAATTCGTTTATGAATGATATAGCAAAAGAGATCGCAAAAAAAAGTAACAGCAGTTTTTATTATGCATTTAATCTTCTACCCGCTGAACAACGCGATGCTATGAATACTGTTTATGCTTTCTGCAGACAAACAGATGATATCGTCGATGAAGGATCAGTTACGGACGAAATAAAGTACGAAAGGTTGAGAAAATGGAGAATTGAACTAGAGAAATCTCTCAATGGTCACTCCGATTATCCTATAATCAATAAACTTTCCAGAACTATTCAAAAGTTCAATATTCCGCTGGAACCATTTTTCGATCTCCTTAAAGGAATGGAAATGGATCTTCAGAAAAAAAGATATATTACTTTCAATGACCTTAGGACCTATTGCTACAATGTTGCTTCGACAGTAGGATTAATGTGTATTGAAATATTTGGTTACAGACACCCATCTGCAAAGGATTTTGCAGTTAACCTCGGTATCGCTTTGCAATTAACCAATATTTTACGTGACATAAAGAAAGATGCTGAAAAAGGAAGAATTTATCTTCCAAAAGAAGATTTAGAAAAGTTTAATTATTATGAATCTGATATTTTCAATAATACTTACAACGAAAATTTTCAGAGAATGATGAAATATCAAGTTGAAAGAGCAAGATATTATTTTGATTCAGCAACGGCTTCTTTAAATCTGGAAGATAAGAAAGCTATGTTTGCTGCAAGGGCCATGCAGCATATTTATTACAGGATGCTTAATAAAATTGTTGATGTAGATTACGACGTTTAT
>JAPHUI010000415.1 GCA_026193755.1 Ignavibacteriaceae bacterium
GGCAGCACCATCATGAACTTCACCCAAACGATGCACTTTACCTGTGTAAAATAGTATCCGTTCGGTTGTAGTGGTTTTACCGGCATCAATATGTGCCATAATCCCAATATTTCTTACTCGTTCTATGTTAATTTTCTGTGCCATTAATGTCTTTTAATAATCCTTACCACTTAAAGTGAGCAAACGCTTTGTTTGCTTCTGCCATTTTATGTGTATCGTCTTTCTTTTTGACTGCAGAACCTTCGTTGTTTGATGCAGCAATCAATTCCTGAGCTAGCTTTTGTGCCATTGTTTTTTCGCCACGCTGACTTGCATAAGTTTTTAGCCATCGCATTGCCAGAGCGTTTCGTCTTTCAGGTCTTACCTCTCTGGGAACCTGATAAGTAGCACCACCCACTCTGCGACTTCTCACCTCAATTATAGGTTGAACATTTGAGAGTGCCAGCTTAAAAATTTCTAAACCCGGTTTTTTAGTTTTACCCTCAATAATTTCAAACGCATTGTAAACAATTTTTCTTGCGGCTGATTTCTTACCCTCATTCATTAAAACATTAACAAACTTTGCAACAGTTGTATCATTGAACTTAGGATCGGGTTTTATGAACCTTTTTTCTGCTCTTCTTTTTCTCATAAGTAATTAAGACTTTGGTTTTTTAGCTCCGTATTTTGATCTTCCTTTTTTTCGTTCTTCAACTCCACTCGTATCTAGCGTACCACGTATAATATGATATCTCACACCAGGTAAATCTTTAACTCTACCGCCCCTTATAAGAACTATAGAATGTTCTTGCAAATTGTGACCTTCGCCAGGTATATAAGCTGTAACTTCCATATGATTTGTCAATCTAACTCTTGCTACTTTTCTTAAGGCAGAATTAGGTTTCTTAGGAGTAGTTGTATATACCCGAGTACAAACTCCCCGCTTTTGCGGACAAGCGCTTAATGCCGGAGCTTTATTTTTAGATAATATCTGTACTCGTCCTTTTCTGACAAGCTGATTGATTGTCGGCAACCTATTCTCCTAAGTTTAATTCAAATAAAAAAATTCAGATTTCAAATATACCTGTTGATAACAATTAAGTCAAGAAATTTGAGGTCTTAAGCTTTAATTTTAGACTTTATTTTCTTCGACTTTTAACTCTTCTTCTTTTACCTCAACCGGGGTCTCCGCTTCATTCAGCAGAGTAACCTTTCTGTATTTCTTTAATCCAGTACCAGCAGGGATTAAGTGACCCATCACAATATTTTCTTTAAGTCCAACAAGACGGTCAATTTTTGCTTGTATTGAAGCATTAGCTAAAACCTTCGTTGTTTCCTGGAAAGAAGCAGCCGATAAAAAGCTTTCAGTTGACAATGCAGCTTGAGTAATTCCTAAAAGAACATGCTCAAAAGTAGCAGGCATTGCATCTCTAGCTTCAATCACTTTTTTCTCTCTCTTTTTCAAGTCAGTGTTTAGCTCTCTTATTTTGGACTTTGGAACGATTTGACCGTTTTTAAATCTGGAGTCACCTTTATCTTCAACAACAGCCATTCCTGATATCTCATTATTTTCCTCGAGAAACTCAATTCTATCTACCAAATCTTCTTCTAAGAATCTTGTATCACCCGGTGATACGACTCTGACTTTCTGAAGCATTTGTCTTACTATTACTTCTATATGTTTATCATTGATTTTTACACCTTGAAGACGATACACATCCTGAATTTCATTAACCAAATATTCCTGGACAGCGCTGGTTCCTTTTATCCTTAAAATATCATGAGGATTCATAGGTCCATCTGTGATTTTTTCACCAGCTGGAATATCATCGCCTTCCTGAACAAGAGTATGTTTTCCTAAAGGAACTGCATATTTTTTCTCATCAGATTCATCATAAGCAACAACTGATATTTCCCTCGAGCCTTTTTTTCTTCCACCAAATTTTACAATACCCTCAATATCGGAAACTATCGCGGGATCCTGAGGACTTCTTGCTTCAAAAAGTTCAGTAACTCTTGGTAAACCACCTGTAATATCTCTTGTCTTTGTTGCCTGTTTAGATATTTTCGCCAGCACAGTGCCTGCTGTAATCGACTCGCCTTCTTCAACAGCAAGATATGATCTGGTTGGTAGGTTAAACGATTTTTTGTCTCCGGATTCTGCAACAATTACTATACTCGGTGTTAACGTTTTATCTTTCGAATCGATAACAACCTTTTGAACGTGTCCTGTCTGCTCATCAGTAACCTGCTTTAAAGTTGATCCGTCAATCAGATCTACAAAACCAACTTTTCCTGAAATATCCGAAATTATTAAAGCGTTGTAAGGATCGTGGTGGTAGAGCGCAATATTTTTTGTTACTTTCTGACCGTCATCAACTGTTAATTCTGCACCATAGGGAACATCGTATTTCTTAAGCTGACGGTTATTCTCATCATAAATACTAAGTGCACCTCTTCGACCAGTAACAACTTTTCCTTTAATATCAGGTCCGCCAAAAGGATCCTGAACGGTTTTTTCAACATAAACTAATTTTTCAAATTTTATGGTACCTTCAATATTTGTTTCAACCTGTGATTGAGTTGCGATTCTTGATGAAGTACCACCAAGGTGGAAAGTTCTTAATGTTAGCTGTGTGCCGGGCTCACCAATTGATTGTGCTGCAACAATTCCAACCGCTTCACCAACTTCAACAAGTTTACCGGTTGTAAGGTTTCTACCATAACATTTAGCACAGACACCTTTTTTAGATTCACAAGTCAAAACTGTTCTTATATATACAGAATCTATATTGGCATCTTCAATTTTCTCTGCAACTTCCTCAGTAACAATGTCTCCTGCTTCAACTATAAGTTCTTCAGTAATCGGATGATAAACATCTTCCTGCACAACTCTTCCTATTATGCGTTCTGATAATGGTTCTCTTTCCTGTTCAACATCCTTAAGAGCTTTTATTTCTATTCCGAGAATTGTACCACAGTCGATCTCAGTGATAATAACATCCTGAGAAACATCTACTAACCTTCTTGTTAAATAACCTGCATCCGCCGTTTTTAAAGCAGTATCAGCCAATCCTTTTCTTGCACCATGAGTTGAAATAAAATATTCAAGAACCGTTAAGCCTTCTTTAAAGTTTGCTACTATCGGGTTCTCGATAATTTCTCCCGCTTGACCTGATAATGTTTTTTGAGGTTTCATCATTAATCCTCTCATACCAGCAAGCTGTCTTACTTGCTCCTGAGACCCTCTCGCACCTGAATCAACCATCATATGAAGGGAGTTAAATCCGGCTTCAGCACGTTTTATTTTTTCCATAAGTGCGCGCGCAACATCATTAGTTGTATGTGTCCAAACGTCAATTATTTTATTATATCTTTCCGCATCAGTAATGACACCTTGTTCATGCTCGTTAAGAATACCATCAACTTTTTTATTTGCTTTGGCAATAAGATTTTCTTTTTCTTCCGGTACTATCATATCTGCGTAGCTGACTGATAAACCGCCCTCACTGGAATATTTGAATCCAAGGTCCTTCAGATCATCAAGAAACTTTGCCGTGACTTTGTTACCAAGCTGGATATACATTTTGCCAATGATACCACCGAATACTTTCTTGATAAGCAATTGATTTATATAACCCATTTCTTTCGGAAGGATTTGATTAAAAATTACCCTGCCGGTGGTAGTCTCTATAAATTTATCATCGATTTTAACTTTAATCTTAGCGTGCAAGCCAACCATCTTATTATCGTTTGCGATAATTACTTCTTCAGGAGAATAGAAAACCATCCCCTCGCCTATATCATCTTCTCTAAGTTTTGTAAGGTAATAACATCCAAGAACTATATCCTGAGTAGGTACAACAATCGGGCTTCCATTTTGAGGAGAAAGAATATTATGACTGCTGAGCATTAGCAATGAAGCTTCTAATTGTGCTTCGTATGATAGAGGTAAATGGACAGCCATCTGGTCACCATCGAAGTCAGCATTAAATGCAGTACA
>JAPHUI010000129.1 GCA_026193755.1 Ignavibacteriaceae bacterium
GGTATTTTCATGTATCCTGCTGATTCAAGAAACCCAAATGGAAAATTACGATTACAATATGAATGTAATCCGATGTCTTTTATTGTAGAACAAGCTGGCGGCAGAGCAACAAATGGAAAGAAAAGAATAATGGAAGTTCAACCGGAAAAACTTCACCAGAGAGTCCCAATATTCATCGGGAGCGAAGAAGACGTAAAGATGGTTGAAAAATTTATGGCTGTAGCTGAGGTACCTGTAACTTAATTTATTTTTGTTCAGATATTTTTTTTAATTCAACATCTATTTTCCCGGCAAGCTCGTCTATTGAGATGCCAACAACTTTTATTTTAGCACTACGTAACGCTACTGTTGGGGGATCCCCTTCTCCTTTCATAAATTTAAATAAGCAATATCCAAGTCTATTCTTGTCATTAGTAATAGGTATGTGCTCGCTAAAGTTTTCGACAATATTATAAACTTTTTTTTCTACTGAAGATTCAGGGAATTCAATTGTTCTAGGTGGTGTTAATGTAGTCATTCCAATATTTCCAAATTTTAATTACTAACTTACTTCCAAATAATCTAAACTTCAATATTCGTTTTAAGTGAAGTCAATAAATGTTTATATTTTACCACAAATTTTCATTTAAAAATGGTAATTGATTTTTCGGAAATTAGTAAAATACTTATTATCAGATTGAGTTCACTTGGCGATGTTTTGCTCACTACTCCACTAATCAGAAACATCAAAAAGAAAAATCCAGCAATTCAAATTGATTTTGTTGTGCGAGATAAGTTTTTTGAAGCAGTTCAAAACAATTCTAACCTGAACAAAATTTATAAATATGTAAATTCAAAATCAGAGAAAGAGAGTCTTTTTACTTCTCTATCATCGAAAAAATATGATCTTGTAATCGATCTTCAGAATAATTTAAGATCAAAAGAAATACTGAGACAACTTCATTCTAAATTTCTTCATTTTAATAAAAGTAATTTCAGAAAATTTTTACTCGTTCATTTTAAAATAAATTTGCTTAAGGACGCTTCTCAAATTCCCTTAAGATATGCGGAAGCAGCTGGAATTGATAAATTAGATAATGAAGGATTAGATTTTTACACAGAGAATCTAACCAATACTTTATTGAAAAAAGATGTCAAATACATCGGGCTGTGTCCTGGTGCAAAACATTTTACAAAACGATGGCCAAAAGAATACTTTATTGATTTGGGCAAAAAATTAGAAACAGCAGGCTTCAAAATTGTACTTTTTGGCGGAGCAGAAGAAATTCAGATCTGTAATGATATTGAAAGTGCATTAAGCAATGCAATTAATCTAAGTAATACGAGTCTCCTGCAGGTTGGGGCAGATATGAAATTGTGCGATGCGATTTACACTAACGACTCAGGTTTAATGCATTTAGCGTTGGCTGTTGGTATTCCTGTACTTACTTTCTTTGGTTCAACGGTTAAGGAATTTGGATTCTTCCCTTACAATGCGAAAAGCATAGTTCTGGAAAATGAAAATCTTTCTTGCCGTCCTTGCACTCACATAGGAAGAAAATCCTGTCCCAAGATTCATTTTAAATGTATGCTAGAAATAAAGTCTGAACTTGCATACAGTAGTTTAACCAAACTTGCCGGATGACGATGAAAAAATTTTGGCAAATATTTTATAATATTCTCTTTATCCCAATTCTTTATTTGGCTTTAAAATTCATCTCTCTTTTCAAACAAAAAATCAGGAAAGGAATCAGGGGCAGAAAAAGAATTTTTGAAGAGCTGATCCTGAATAAAATCTCACTTAATAATTCAAAAAAAATAATATGGTTTCATTCATCCTCACTCGGAGAATTTGAGCAGGCAAAACCAATCATAGAAAAACTTAGAAAAGAAACTGATACCATAATTGTGGTTAGTTTTTTTTCTCCATCAGGTTACGAAAATTCGAAGAAATATCCTCATGCTGATATAATTACTTATCTACCGTTCGATTCACAATGGAGAGCAAAAAGATTCGTTGAAGTGATTTCGCCCGACCTTGCTGTTTTTATGCGATACGATATCTGGCCAAATCATATCTGGACCCTGAGGAAGAAAAATATACCCTGCCTGCTTGTAGATGCTACGATGAAAAATAATTCGCCGCGCGAATTACCACTCATAAGATCTTTCCATAAATATTTATTTGAAGATTTTACCAAGATATTAACTATCTCAGATGAAGATGCTGAAGGTTTCAGGAGCTTTAAATCAAAAAAAGTTCAGATTAAAAAAGTCGGCGATACACGCTTTGACAGAGTTTACAACAGAAGTGTTGCTTCAAAAGAAACGAAAATAATTAATCCTGATGTTTTAAAAGCGAATAAAGTTTTAGTTGCTGGCAGCACATGGCCTCAGGATGAAGAGGTGCTTATTCCATCTTTCCTAAAACTTTTAAAGTTTGATGAGAAAGCTTTAATGATAATCGCACCTCATGA
>JAPHUI010000219.1 GCA_026193755.1 Ignavibacteriaceae bacterium
ATCTGAAGGTTTGCGGAGTGACATTGTTTTTTTTAGCTGGTCAACTATTGAGCTTGCTATTTCATCCTGGACTTTAAAGATGTCTTCAAGTTTTTTGTCATAATTTTCAGACCATTTATGATAACCATTTTCAGAATCTATCAACTGCGCAGTAACCCTAACTCTATCCCCATATTTCCTTACACTTCCTTCCAGCACAGTTTTTACTCCGAGTTTCTTACCAATTTCTCTTATATCAGTGTTTTTTCCCTTAAATGCAAAAGAAGATGTACGTGAAGTAACCGATAATCCTTCCACCTTAGCCAGAGCATTAAGAAGCTCTTCAGTTATTCCATCACTAAAATACTCATTATCTTTTTCCGTGGAGAGATTAATAAATGGTAAGACAGCTATGGAATTGTTTGAAGTGGAAACTTTTCCTTCTATTTGTGAAGGAGTTGGAACAACTATCCCGAACTCATCAATCGCAAAAATCTTTACCGGGTGCTTTACATTCTTAAGTTCGTACCTACCAATGTAGACCGAAGATATTTCTTTCTGATTTTTTAGCTCGTCATTAATTTTATCTGAGATTAGTACACTTCCTGGTACGCAAATATTTTCTAATCGGGAAGCAATATTAACACCATCTCCATATATACCTTCATCATCATAAACAATATCACCTGCATGAATGCCAATCCTCAAAGGTACTTTTGGCTCTTTCTGGAGTTCTTGCTGAATCTTTGAACCACATAAAGCGGCTTCAATAGCGCTACCAAAAATTGCTAGTGTACCATCTCCGTAATATTGAAGAATCTGACCCCTGTGATCTAATATTAGTCTTTCGAGTACTTCCCTATGTTTATCTCTTAATATTTTTGCTTGTCTTTCATTCTCCTGCATCATTGCAGTATAACCCACCATATCGGTGAACATAATAGCGGCAAGCATTCTTATTTCTTTCATAGAATGAAAATATTAAAAGTTTTAATGAAACTTTTTTATAAACAGTGAGAAATTAAAAGACAAATCGGTTAATTACAATATAACCAAGATAAGCGGTTAAATTAGATTTTCTAAGAAGGGAAGAGTTTTAGTAAATCTTCCCTTCTAAAAAATCAGTAGTCTATTTCTTCTTTGCACCGGCAGCTTCCACTACTGCTATTGCGGTCATATTTATTATATCGTCTACAGTTGCACCGCGTTGTAAAACGTGTATCGGCTTTTTCATTCCCATCAAAATTGGACCGACCACTGATGCTTGCCCAATACGAGCCATTAATTTGTATGCAATATTACCCGAATTCAGATCAGGGAAAATTAGGACATTGGCTCTGCCTTTAAGATTGCTGAATGGATAATCAGTTTCAAGTATTTCAGTAATAACCGCTGTATCTGCCTGCATTTCACCATCTACTATTAAATCCGGACGACGTTGTTTTACTAATGCGGTAGCAACTTTAACTTTGGTAGATTCCGGATAAGGTGCACTGCCAAAATTACTGAAGGATAACATGGCGATCCTTGGAATCACATCAAATTCTTTTACAGTATCTGCAGCTGAGATAGCAATTTCGGCAAGTTGTTCTGCAGTAGGATTTACGTTAACAGTTGTATCCGCAAAGAAATAAACATCTTGTTTTGCAAAAACAACGTATAAACCCGAAACTATTTTAAAACCTTCTTTTATTCCAACGCATTGAAGCGCTGGTCGGATTGTAGTTGGATAATTTGTGGTCAAACCACTTATAAGCGCATCAGCTTCTCCTAATTCAACCATCATTGATCCAAAATAATTAGGTTCTTTTATTAAAGTTCCAATGTCTGATAGTGTCGCTCCTTTACGAGCACGTTTTGTAAAGAAAGCCTGAGCGTATTTCTCCAGTTTATCACTTACTGCCGGATCAATAATTTTAAACTCACTTTGCTCAAAACCAATTCTTTCAATCGTATCTTTAATGATTTTTTCGTTTCCTAACAATATTGGATACGCCATATTATCATTATAAACCAAATGTGCAGCTCGGATAATTTTTTCTTCCTCTCCCTCAGGATAAACTACTTTTAAGGGGTGCTTCCGGGCTTTATGAATCATAACTCTGATTAATTCTTTTGATAAACCCAGTCTTTCCTTGAGTTTTTCCTCATACTTTTGCCAATCTACTTCTTTAATTTTTGCAACCCCTGTCTCAATGGCAGCTTTAGCAACTGCAGGTGCAACGTACCATAATACTCTAGGATCGAAAGGTTTTGGAATAATATACTCCTTACCAAAAGAGAAATCTTCTCCACCATAAGCTCTAAGTACCATCTCAGGAACTTTTTCCTTCGCTAACCCGGCTAAAGCAAGAGTTGCAGCCATTTTCATTTCGTCATTTATTGCAGTTGCCCTAACATCTAACGCACCTCTGAATATAAAAGGAAAACCAAGAACGTTATTTACCTGATTAGGAAAATCACTTCTGCCTGTTGCCATAATGAGATCTTTCCGAACCGAAACTGCTTCATCATACATAATTTCAGGATCAGGATTTGCCATAGCAAAAATAATAGGGTTCTTTGCCATAGATTTTACCATTTCTTTATTTACTACCCCACCTGTCGACAGTCCTATAAAAACGTCTGCCCCCCTCATTGCCTCAGCAAGTGAAGAAAAACCTATTTGCTGTGCAAATCCTTCTTTATACTTATTAAGGTCTTTTCTATCTTTTGTAATGCAACCTTTTGAATCAAACATCCATATATTTTCCCTTTTGGCACCAGCCATTATGTAATGCTTACAGCAAGAGATAGCAGAAGCACCCGCACCACTTACCACAATTTTTACTTTATCTAACTTCTTATCTGCAACTTCAACAGCATTGATTAAAGCAGCACAAGAAATAATTGCAGTACCATGTTGATCATCATGAAA
>JAPHUI010000181.1 GCA_026193755.1 Ignavibacteriaceae bacterium
TACCAAAGACCTGGAAGTTTTCTCTTTTTAACCCACCAAAGTAATTGAAATATTCAAGTACAGCTTTAGCACGGTCAAGCGACAGATTTCTTAAATATCTTTTACTTCCGTTCGAATCCATATGTCCTTCAATCCTCCACCTCTTATCAGGAAACTTTTGAAGCTGAGCTATTACTTTATCTAAATACTTCTTTCCTTCAACTTTTATCATTGCTGAATTGGGTGCGAATATATCGTCAGCTGCTAATAAGAATTTGTTCAGATTGGTTTCGCTTACAGGACATCCTTTTTGATCGACCATTGTACCTTTTGGAGTATCCGAACATTCATCCAAATAGTCTGGAACACCATCATTATCAGAATCGACCGGGCAACCGAACTCATCAACTTTAATTCCAGCGGGTGTATCCGGACACTTATCTATTGCATCCGCAATCCCATCTTTATCAGAATCAAACGGACAGCCATTTTGATCAACTGCTATACCTTTTGGTGTATCCGAGCATTTATCCAAATAGTCTGGAACACCATCATTATCAGAATCGACCGGGCAACCGAACTCATCAACTTTAATTCCGGCAGGTGTATCCGGACACCTGTCCATTGCATCCGCAACTCCATCACCATCTGCATCACTACTAGAAAATGGTGAATATGAAAATCCGATTAACACCGAACTATAGGTATCCTTATTAGAAGCTGCTGCTACGTCATCAAGATAATCGCTTCCAGGTAAGGAAGGATTTACAGATACATTTAAACTCACCTTATCACTAACTAAAAATCTAAGTCCAAATTCAAAATTAAATGCGTAAGTAGTCTTACTATATTTATTTGCTGCATTATATTCTGTAGGTTTACCTTGATCATCCTTAGGATCAAACCACAAATTCGAAACTCCGGCAGATATATATGGAAAGAAAAAATCCCCTATTGAAAGACTATAAGTTGCTGCTAATCCTACAGAAAAAATACTTGTTGTAAATGTTGGCGGAATATCCCTCTGACCATCCTGAGAAGAGATAATACCTCTGTCATCTTCTCCTTTTATCTGATCTGAACCTAATTTTAGTTTTAAACCAACCAGATGAATAGAGTTTGTATTAAAATAATATTCTCCGACTCCTCTAAAAGAATAGCCAGTTTTAGATTGTTTATAGTCAGTCTGTGGCAGAGTAACACCCCCATCCAGACCAAAAACAAAGGCGTTGTTAAAAGGATTATTAATGCCGGACGAGTTTTGTGGATAACAATTAGAAAAAAAAATCAAAACTATCAATGCTCCAAATAGGGCAGTATATCTTCCCCAATTAAAGTATTTGTACAGATTTTCCACCATTATGTACTCTCGTTTTTATAAAATTTTCAAATATCCCTTAATAAAATTAACTTATAAACAAATCTTATGCGAATTTTTTTTTCAAAATGAGTCAACGAACTTGTTGATTTTGGCCCGAAAATAGATATTATATTTTATTGGGAATTTTATTTAGGTAAATGCTACATTTAGATACACAATTTTGTGTAATTTAATTACCAAATAAAAACATAAAATCTTCATTAAAAAATTTCTGAACAGGAGTTCCAATGTTTGAAGCAAACGTATATATTGAAAGAAGAAGAGTTCTTAAAGATAAATTTGATTCCGGAATAATCATATTTTTAGGTAATAATGATAGTCCTGCCAATTATTTAGCAAACACTTATTCTTTCAGACAAGATAGCTCATTCCTTTATTATTATGGAATAGACAGACCCGGGTTTGCAGCAACAATTGATATTGATAATAATTTAGAGACATTATTTGGAAATGACTATTTAATTGACGAGATCGTTTGGGTAGGCTCACAACCAACTGTAAATGAATTTGCAGAATTTGTTGGAATTAAAAGGGCCGTGGAGTTAGACAAACTGAGCGAACAAATTAATAGTGCTATAAAAAAAGGTAGAAAGGTTCACTTCCTTCCTCAATATAGGTCTGAAAATATAATGAAACTTGCCTCAATAATTGGAGTAGACTCATCGAGAATCAATGATTATGCTTCAGAAAAGTTTATTAAAGCTATAGTTGCGCAAAGATCAATTAAATCGGAGGAAGAGATAAAAGAAATTGATGCGGCTGTTGACATTGCTGCTAAAATGCATATTGCTGCTATGAAAATGGTAAAACCAGACACAGATGAAAGAAAAATTGCTGGAATGATTGAAGGAATTGCACTTTCACTTGGCTACGGATTGTCATTTCGCCCGATCGTTTCCATAAATGGTCAAACACTGCACAACCCATACTATGATAATAAAATGAAGATAGGTGATTTACTGGTAAACGATTCAGGAGCTGAAAGTAAACTACATTATGCCAGTGATATAACCAGAACAATTCCTGTAGGTGGTAAATTCGAACAGAAACAAAAAGAAATTTATGAAATAGTATTAAAATCAGAGCAGAACGCTATTGATTCTGTAAAACCAGGAATTACATTTAAAGATATTCATATGCAGGCAGCAACAGATATAGCTTCAGGCTTGGTAGAGTTAGGCTTAATGTCTGGAAATCCTGAAGACGCTGTACGCGCAGGTGCCCACACATTGTTTTTCCCACACGGATTAGGACATATGCTTGGTCTCGATGTCCACGATATGGAAGGGCTCGGAGAGGATTTAGTTGGGTACGACGAAAGTATAATTAGGAGTGAGGAATTTGGTTTAAAATATTTAAGATTAGCTAAGACACTTGAGTCTGGATTTGTCTTTACAATTGAGCCCGGAATTTATTTCATACCTGAACTAATTGATATGTGGAAACAGGAAAATAAATTCAGCGAATACATTAATTATGATAAAGTTGAAGAATACAGAAACTTTGGCGGAATAAGGATTGAAGATGATGTGTTGGTAACGGAAGATGGATTCAGAGTGCTAGGCTCAAAACCAATTCCTAAGTCGGTTGAAGAAATAGAAGCAACCGTTCCAAGTAAATAAAAATTTGAAAGCCCGGTTTAGTTGGGCCTTGCATTCTAAGTTAACTCACATAGAACTTTTCTAGTCCTAAAATGCGGTTGAAATTGAAAGAGGTAAAACGTACGCCTACCTATTTAACCTCATCAGTCATTAAGATGATTAGAATTAGAACTGTCTTGTAATGGTACTTTTTCTTCAGATGTTTCAGATTAATTATTAAAAACCTGTGAAATTGAACCGAATTCTGAATGGAATATGGTTTGATAAATATTACATCAGATTTTAATTGCTTAATATCGTTTTTAGTTTTCTTGACAATCTGGTAGATTATACGCAAGATTGCATAGGCAATTAATCATTATAATACCATATTGGAGGTTACAATGGAAATTAGAAAAAGAGCACTGGGACTCTCACTGGGGCTTGTGTGGGGTCTTGCAGTATTGTTGGGTACATGGTGGCTATTGATTTTCGGCTACAAAGGTGAAATAATGGAAAGATTATCTCAATTCTATATCGGTTACTCATTTACCTACGTCGGTGCGATAATGGGTTTAATCTGGGGATTCGTTGATGGATTTATTGCTGGGGTACTTATTGCTTGGTTTTATGATTTATTTAGCAAAATGTTATATAAATCAAAAACCTAAATAAAAATTATTTCTACAGACTCACATTTTTAAAGCCCGCCCTACACGGGCTTTTTTACTCAGCTTTACTGAGTTGCCTACTATCCACTGGAGCATGCTTAATTGCAAACTCTCTCCCAGCCTTTAATGCATCTATGTTTATCTGGACAACCTTCTCCCCTTTCCTGTCAAAAATTTTCCTTATCCCATTTTCGAGACTTTCGTATGGTATGTCGAGAAATGGAGAGGCAGCACCAAGCATTACAATATTTGATGAACGAGGAGATTTAACATTTCTTGCTATTTCATCAGCATTAATAGCAATATGGTGAGAAAGCTTTTCTATTTCTGTAAGCAAATCTTTCATATCAGGATAATCAGGAATGTTGACAAAAGGAGTTGTGTTTGTAACCAGCCAACCCTCTTTTGATAGCCATGGCAAATAACGTAACGATTCCATTGGCTCAACAGATATGATGAGGTCTGCTTTGCCAAGAGGAATAAGATCGCTGGCAATTTCTTTTTCCGAAATTCTTAAATGAGAGTGCACGGCACCGCCACGTTGACTCATCCCGTGAACTTCTGCTTGTTTTAAGTGAAGATTATTTTCAAGTGCCGCCATACCAACAACAGCAGCAATGGAGAGAATCCCCTGTCCTCCAACTCCTGAGAGAATAATATCTGATTTCATTATGCAACCTCCCCAGTTTTGATCTTCTTCTCTCGCTTACTCCTTGCAACCGATTCCACAATACACTCCCTTCTTGGGATTATAACCGATACCCCTTCATAAACTAATTCTTCTCGTAAAACTTTTACCATTTCATTGTGGTATTTCGGAAGCGGGGTAAGAACTCTAACGTGTTCAGGTTTTACACCGAGCCCAATACAAATTTCTTCTAATCGTCCAGTTGCATGAGATGCCTGTCCACCAGTCATCGCTGTCGTTGCATTATCAGCTATTATAACTGTAACAGGTGTATTTTCATAAACGCAGTCAAGCAAAGCTGTCATTCCGCTGTGAGTAAACGTTGAATCTCCGATAACTGCAACAGAAGGACGAACACCAGCATCAGCAGCTCCTTTTGCCATCGTTATTGAAGCCCCCATATCTACGCAAGAGTGAATTGCATTCCATGGAGGCAATGCACCAAGAGTATAGCAACCAATATCAGAAAAAACTTTTTGCTTACCAAACTCTTTCATTGTTTCATTAAGTGCATCGTAAACATCACGGTGCGCACAACCGGCACATAATTCCGGTGGACGGTTCGAGACAATTTTGGGAACTGCAAATCCTTCTTTCACTTTCTTATTCAAGGCTCGTGCAACATGATCAGGATTTAATTCTCCTGCTCGTGGAATCGTTCCATCAAGTCTTCCTTTTATTTTCGTTCCCTTACTCAGAAATCCGCGGAGCTGTTCCTCAATAAAAGGATAACCATCTTCTAGCACTAATATTTGCTCATTTTCATTTACAAGTTTTTCTATTTTAGAATAAGGAAATGGATATTGGCCAAGCTTTAAGATTGGATGAGGACAATCACGGTCAGGATAGTTTTCCATCAAATAATTATATGCGATACCGCAAGCAATTATTCCAAGTAATTTGTCTTTTCCATCATAATAAATATTGTATTTGGATTTTTCTGCTTCTTCTTCCATAGAAGCCTGAATACCAAGCAGCCCGTTATATCTTTTTCTTGCATTAAAAGGCAGAAGCACAAATTGAATTGGATCTTCGGGATAGGTTAGCGGATTTTGGTTTTTAGGTTTTTTTGTTTGAACTCCCGAACGTGAATGAGAAAGGCGGGTTGTAAATCTTATAAGCACAGGAACTTTAAATTTTTCGGAAAGTTCAAATCCTTCATAAGCCATATCGTAAGCTTCCTGCTGGTTTGATGGCTCTAGAAAAGGTATCATTGCAAACTTGCCATAGAATCGGGAGTCTTGTTCATTTTGTGATGAGTGCATTGACGGATCATCCGCAACAGCAACAATTAACCCACCATTCACTCCGGTTATTGCAGAATTGATAAATGCATCAGCGGCGACATTTAAGCCAACATGTTTCATACAAGCCATTGCACGTTTTCCTGCATAGCTCATTCCGAGGGCAGCTTCAACCGCGGTTTTTTCGTTTGCTGACCAGTTCCTGTGTATATTTTTTTCTTTGGCCGCTTTATTTTTTTGAACGTACTCGGTTATTTCTGTGGACGGTGTGCCGGGATATGCATAAACTCCTGACATTCCTCCATCAATTGCACCTTGAGCAATTGCTTCGGCTCCCA
>JAPHUI010000067.1 GCA_026193755.1 Ignavibacteriaceae bacterium
AATCTTCCCCGGATTAATTTCCGGGGATTTACATTTTTTACATTATTTTCATATACTGATGATTTTCCTAAAGCAGTATTCTAATCGTTATGTAGCTGTTAATCAATTGTTCCCCAAAAGTAAAAATCGCATGAAAAATCCCATTTATTTTTTGTACATAATAATATTAACACTATTACTCCTTATAATAAACCAGCCGATTAATGCACAGACAGAATCTCCCTGGCTTACCTGGCCACAGGGATTAGGATTTTCAAACCAGCTTGAATATTCTTATAACATTGATACCAAACAGGAAATTTTTGAAAACTGGTTGAATCTCGATTATACACTTGGAATGTTTTCTTCAGGATTAAGATTAGATGTGTTTCAACCAAATGATCCCGATCCTTCAATCAGTCGTGGAAAAGATAAATATGCTGAAATAGATTATATATATTTTAAAGCCGATATTGGTGAAAAGAATGAAGGAATTTCAGTTACAGGAGGAAACTTTTATACGTTATTTGGCAGAGGAATGGTATTAAAGAGTTATGAAGACAGGGCGATCAGGATAGATAATAATTTCTTAGGATTAAAAGTAACTGGTAAATATGATGGTTTTGTATTAACAGGACTTTCCGGTATGGC
This sequence comes from Ignavibacteriaceae bacterium, assembly GCA_026193755.1. GTDB lineage: Bacteria > Bacteroidota > Ignavibacteria > Ignavibacteriales > Ignavibacteriaceae > IGN2. The sequence continues at coordinate 631 of JAPHUI010000067.1, forward strand.
TGCAAATTCTAATAATGAAAGAAAGGATATACTTCATGCTTTGGATCTTGAGTACCGTGGATGGCGACCCTTGAAAGTTGGAGCCACGGTGGCTTCAAATTTTTCACCTTCTGAAGAAGCAGCTCGGACTACTCTTGCATCTTTAAGATTACTTCCAAGTTTTTGGAACATCGATATGTATGCAGAATACACGGCCAAGTTTAATGAGGATATAAAGCAGAGTATTTTTAATGGCTCAGAATCAATTGTTGGTCAGGGATTTTACGGTAACTTAAATTTTTATTTTGGTTCTCTTTCGCTGCTGGGTGAATATAAATATTATGATAACATAGCTTTCACTTCTCAGGATGGAACTATCTTTTATAATACTCCGCCCTCTGTTAGGCTTGAGTACACTTACATTTTACCAAACAGACACCCCTCTCCTTTAAACCAGGCAGACGAGCAAGGATTTCAGCTGGCAGTTGGTTACAATTTAAGTGATGATACCTATCTGACCGCTGCATATACACAGACGAAAACTCTTCCCCCAAGTTCATACTATCAAACGGTTAGTCAAATTAATATTCCGGTCTCCACACAACTGAAAGAATTTTATGTTAGTGGGCAGCAAAACTGGAGTGAAGATTTAACTACAATTGCTGCCTTAGCGTATAACGAAGAGTTGGCAACGAACACAAAAAATATTACTCCTATTCTTGAAAACAGATTTTATTTTGGAGAAGTTAATACAATAAAGATTATAATAGAGCACCAGCATGCCACAGACAGAACAACAACAGAACAATATTATTCAGATGTTCTTTCAGTCGAATATTTAAGATCACCGGGATTCAGCGTTGCTGTTGTTTCTGAACTTCAAACTAAAGAACCTGAACCGGGGAGAACAGTTAGAAAATTCTGGGGTTTTATTCAGACGGGCTACAAATTTGGAGGACATACAGATATTAGTTTACTTGTAGGAACACGGCAGGCAGGTAACATTTGTATAGGTGGAGTATGCAGATATGAACCGGCGTTTCAAGGTGTAGAACTGAAACTTTTAACAAGATTGTAAAAAATGCTGAATAAAATCCTTAAAAATTGTTGTTATAGCATAATTATTGTATGTATAGATATTTTTAAAATAGGTTGACTTTATTCATAATTTTTACCACGTTGTAGTAACAAAATATATTTTTTACAAAAAACGGAGGTTTATGATACCATTTTACGCTTTTCTTAACACAAGTGTGTCTTTCTCATTTATCAAATCACGGGTTGCAATGAATTCCTGCTAAGGTTATCAAATGGCAGAATTCATCAGATAATATAACAATCAAAAATAACAGCGTCGTTAAAAGAAGTCTGTAAATTGTATTATTATCGAAAATTCAAGACATACAATAATTAACTAAAACTAATTCAATAATCATCATCCACTAATTTAGGAGAGAGATAATGAATAGAATAACGACTGTTCTCCTTTTACTTCTGTTATTACCGACATTAACTCTTGCCGGTACTACAGGAAAATTGAAAGGCAAGGTAACCGACAATGGAACGGGTGAGGTTCTGGTTGGAGCAAATGTAATTGTTCAGGGCACCTCCTTTGGAGCTGCTACCGATATCAACGGTGATTACACTATTACTAATCTCGATGCCGGTGTATATACAGTGAAATGTTCATATATCGGCTATCAAGCATTCACCGTCTCGAATGTCCGTATAAATGCGGACCTTACCACGGAGTTAAACTTTCAACTGACTGCTGAAGGTGTACAGGTAGGCACTGTTGAAGTTGTAGCTTTGAAACCCCTATTAAATAAAAGTAATACTAATGCCCAAAGAATAACAACGGCTGATGATATTGCAGCGCTTCCTGTAAGGGGCATTGAAAATATTTTGGCTCTTACTCCGGGCGTTGTTTTACAGGATAAATCAATTTACGTCCGTGGTGGTCGTCAGGATGAAGTAGGTTATTATGTTGAAGGAACAAATGTTACTAACCCCTATTTAGGCGGCACCAGTTTAAATTTTTCACAGGATGCTTTGGAAGAAGTTTCAGTACAGGCAGGCGGATATACTGCAGAATTTGGTGGTGCAAATGCTGGTATTATTCGCGGACAAATTAAATCAGGCACACCTAACTGGAAAGCAAGTGTAGAATATATTACAGATAATATTGGATTTCAGGGAAGTGATCAACGCTTTAGCGGCGATAAGAATTGGTTAGGATCTTACTGGTATGGTTATACAGATTTTATTGCTACAGTAAGCGGACCCATTTTTACCCCTAAGGTAAAATTCTTTGGACTATTTGAAAATAATTTTCTAAATGATCAGGGACCACAACCTTATCCGGGTATTAACCTTGGTGTAGTCTCCGATCCGAATGTTACACCCTTCACTGAAGTTGATGTTACTTATCCTGCCGGGGCAGTATTCAAAAATTCCTTACAATTATATTCTGGAACCGGTTCACTAACTTTTGATTTTAACCCGCTGCTTTTCAGACTGGTTGGTTCTTATTCCAGTACTGATACCTGGGAAGGGAATGGTTATGTTGATGCAGCGAATGGTCAGGCCGGTTATTCAGGTAACATTTTGAGAATACTTGATTTAGATAGGATCGGAAAGATAGATCAGACAAGTGGTGTGTTTAACCTTAAGATGACTCATATTTTAAATTCGAACACATATTATGAACTGAATGGTGGCTATGCCTTTGATACTGACCACAGATACGATCCTTATCTAAAGGATGATTTTATAGGTTATGGTGACAGTGTTGCTAATGCAAATGTTGGCTGGACCTGGGTAAGACGGGAAGGTGAACCAACAGGTCAATATCGTACACCCTCACCATATCAGGTGTATACTTTTTCTTTCAACGCTCCGGGTGATGTAATATCACCGTACCTAAGGTCAAAAAGCGAAAATCTTAATTTTAGTGCTGCCTTCTCATCACAAGTAACTAAGGAACATTCAATTAAAGTTGGTGGCGAATTACAGACATATACAATTCGCAATTTTGGAATTACAAACAGAAATGTAACTCCAATTGCAGGTCGTCTGAATGATCCTAATAGAACCCAGTCTTATAGAGAGATTATGACCAGTTTAGGAGTTAATAACTACGGATACGATTTGGAGGGTAATGTTTATGATGGAGAAGATAACTATGATACAGGACAGATTGGACCAAAACAACCTTTATTTGGTGGCGCATATATCCAGGATAAAATGGAATTTCAAAACCTGATTATTAATGCTGGATTACGGTATGATTATATTAATACGGATAACATATCTTTTATTAATCCACTACATCCTGAAGAATCAATTGATTTTAATACACAGGAAGTTAAACCGGAAGGTTTGGTAGAAACCCCGGCCTTTAGTTCAGTAAGTCCGCGTTTAGGTTTTTCTTTCCCGATTACTGATGTAACAGTATTCCATGCTCAGTATGGTAAGTTTGTTCAACAAACCAGGTTGAGAGATATTTATCTAGGTATGTATGCTATATCTTTTAATTTGCAGGGCAAGTTCTTTATCGGTACCCCTGTTGGCTATAATGTAAGACCAACAAGAACAACACAGTATGAAATCGGATTTACACAGCAAATTGGTGATTTTGCTTCATTCGATATCACAGGCTATTACAAAGACATACAGGATCAAGTTGTCTATCGTCAGCAGAAGACGGGTTCAGCAGGCAATCCATCTCCATATCCTGCATATGCTTTATTAACAAATGGTGATTTCGCTACTACTAAAGGTGTTGAACTCTCCTTCAATATGCGTCGTGTGGAGAGATTTCTTATTAACGCTTCACTTTCATTCCAGGATGCCCGTGGAACCGGATCATATCCTAACGGACAAGCTGGTATAGTTGGTGCACCACTTGATGGAGTTACTGTATTTGAACCGCAATATGTTACACCTCTTGACTATAACAAACCTTTTACCGGAAATCTTAATATCGATTATCGCTTTGGTAAAGATGATGGTGGTCCAATACTTCAGGAATTAGGTGCATCAATACTGTTTCTTTTTGGAAGTGGTCATCCTTATACTACCGGCGAAGGAAAAGGAAATACACAGGGAAGTCTTGAAGGAGATGCACGTTTCAGGGCACCTACGGAACCATTGAATTCATCTTTAACACCTTCAACATTCCAGGTTGATCTGAGAGTTGACAAAACAGTTAATCTGTTTGATGTATTAAATATGAATCTCTATGTATACGTTATTAACCTTTTTGATACTAAAATTGTTAAGAATGTATTTCTCAGAACAGGTTCCCCAACAGATGATGGCTATTTAAGCCAATATGACCTTGGCGGACAATTGGCAGAACAAAACGGACCTGATTTTGTTGCGTTATACAATGCAATCAATATTGATTATTTCCAGGCTTATCAAAGAGCTGGCGGACAAAACCAGGGCGCATCCGGATCTTCATTTTTATGGGGCCCGCCCCGTCAGATCAGGTTTGGAATTAGATTGGAGTATTAATCGTGATTTTAATAATAATAACTCTATTAACAGAAAAGGAGTTTAAAAGCATATGAGATTAAGAACAATTAATTATTTTGTTGTTTTTGTGGTGAGCCTGCTTTTTATTTCTCAATCGGTTGTTAATGCCGAGGGTAATGAAAAGGGGAAAAAATCACTGCAAAAAGTTCAGCAACAGGTTCCTGTTTCGTACCTGGACATAAATAACATATTTACCGTTTTGAGAAACAATGGAATCTCGGATATAGATGTAAATCAGCAGAATTCAGGACTGGTTTTTCCTAAAGGAAGCGGTAAAACTGCTGCTTTTACTTCAGGTTTACTCTGGGGTGCAAGAATACCCGGTGACCCTCAGGTAAGAGTTGGCGGTACTGCTTATGCTACAGGACTTCAGCCCGGAGCTATACTGGCAGATGGAACGGCTGATGACCCAACTTTGGAAAAGTACAGGATTTACAGGGTTAGACCGGATATTTATCCGGGTGGACCCGAAGTAGACCTTACTAACGATGCAACGTATGAACTTACCTCTGCCTCAGCTATTCGTGCTCAATATGAAACGGATTGGACAGAGTGGCCGGCCGATCTAGGAGCACCATTTAATGATGTTGATGAAAATGGTGTTTATGATCCAACAGTAGATATTCCCGGAGTCCCAGGCGCTGATCAAACTCTTTGGTGCATAACAAATGATCTGAACCCAACTAATACAGCCGATTTGTATGGTGCTTCTCCCATGGGTATTGAAGCACAAATTACTTATTGGGCTTATAATCAAACGGGCGCACTTGGAAATATGTTTTTTAGAAAATATTTATTGGTTAATAAAGGAGCCCAGCAAGACACAATAACGGATATGTATGTCTCAATGTGGTCTGATATTGATGATGGAAATGCAGGCGATGACTTTGTTGGTGTCGATACGGTTCTTAGTTTGCAATATTGTTATAATGCAAGCCCAACAGATGCAACATATTCACCGCTTCCACCACCTGCAATTGGTTTTGACTTTTTCCAGGGTCCTTTGGTAAACGGTGTTGCAGGTGAAGATAGAAATAAAAATGGTATAGACGATGCCATGGATTATGGTATTTTCAAAGGACAGGTAGTAGGACCTGGTAAGATTAACCTGCCAATGACTGCCGCTTATTATTTTGCAAATGGTGATCCTAATATTGGTGATCCGCCACAGGGAGATTTGGATGGCTCGACTCAATTCTACAATTTCTTCCAGGGTAAGTTTGGTTTATCCGGTGCGACTTTTACAGACCTCAGTACAGGAGACCCTACAACTTACGCTCTGAACGGAGATCCATTATCTGGTACGGGTTGGTTGGATGGAGTACAGCTTCCACCTGGTGACAGACGACAGGGAAGTTCTTCCGGTCCATTTACTCTTGCACCCGGTGATACTCAGGAAGTTGTTGTGGCTGAAATTTGTGCCGGCGCCCTTCCGAGTGTTAATAATATCGCTGCAATCGGACTTTTAAAATATTATGATGGTTTGGCACAAGTAGCTTACGATAACTTCTTCGAGCTACCTCCAAATCCTGCTTTACCTAACGTGGATGTTGTTGAACTTCCTAATCAGATCAATCTTGATTGGGGAGAAAATGTGGAGAGCATAAGTGAAACTGAAGGTTATGATATTATATTCAATGAGGAAAATTATAAGTTCCAGGGATACAATGTTTACCAGCTTCCAAGTCAGAGTGCCTCTAAAGAGGAAGGAAGACTGATAGCTACTTTTGATGTACAGGATAATTTTCTGGTTATCATTGGTAAAGACTTCGACGCTACTACAGGCCAGATAGTATTGAGACCTCAGCAATTGGGCAACAATACAGGTATAAGTCGTTATTTAGAGATAACTACTGATATTTTTACTGGCACACCTCTTATTAATGGGATAAAATATTATTTTGCTGTTACAGCATACGCAGTTTTACAAAGTTATGATAAAGATGTACCAATTGATGAGTTCCCATTAATTACAAATGTTGAAAATGTTATCAGCATTTTAACTGTTGTTCCTCGTAGTCAAAATCCTGAAGAAATGTACACACCAATTGGAGAGTTTACTGATATAACTCACGAAGGAACCGGAGACGGTGGACCAATACCTTATGTTGTTAATCCAATTGCATTAACAGGAGATGAATACGAGATTAATTTCACTCAGCGTCAGGAAATCAGAGATCCGAACGGTGATTGGGTACCCGCAAGCACTGTTATGAGGAAATCAGGTTTTGATGGTCCGGACACACTTACTGGTTCATCCATTGACATTGCTGCTGTTTACGGACCACAGGCAGGCACATTGGAACTGCAATTTTCCTTAGACCTGGTATCTGTTGATTACGATTGGGCAGATGGTATCACGCTAACATTCCCTGCAGGAGTAACAATTCTTAGTGTGCCGGCTTTTGAGGCTGGTAATGGATCGATTTCTCCAGAGGTTGTTGGAAATGTAATTAATATGGGTCTCGTCAATCATGAGTACACTCAGGATGGTGCGTTTACCGGTGGTGAAGAATGGAGCGTAATCGTGCAAGCGAGTGTTCCTCTCTCAGTTGACTGGATTATTTATGATGACGGATATGGCGGCGGCCCTGTTGATGCATCAGGTACAACATCCGTAACTAGTGTCGGTAATGCATCAAGATTAGCTAAATACTGGAACTTACTGAATGTAACAACTAGTGAGTTAAAACTTGAAAATCAGGGTCTTCTTCAAGGTACTATTCCATTTCCTCCACGCGATGATATTCCCGCAAATCAATTGGTAAACGTTCCACCAAGTTTACAGCCTATTGTTGATGGTTTCAGGATAGGCGTAGATGGAGGATATGCTGCCCCTACAACTATATTTAGTTTAGAATTAAATGGTGCAAATTTAAGAATTAACAGAAGTAGCGCAGACTATCAAATGACTGATTTTACGTATTTTGGTTACGCAGATGGTTTTGCAGCAACCTCATTACCTTTATATGGAGGTATTGGGGGTACCACTGTTATCGAGGATCTACAACAGGATTATGAGCTGAGATGGACTGGTGAAACAGGTGATACTACAATAAATGGAAAAACTGTTGTTATAACAATATCCGGTGGTTCCATCGCGACCCTCATTGGTGCCAGCAATTATGATTTGGGAGATCATCCCTTAAATCCGAATCCCGGTTCAACTGATCCATTCACTATAAGAATTCCTTTTGAGGTTTGGAATATTGATACTGACGAACAGGTAAACTTGCTGGTTTATGATAGAAATGCTGCTGCAGAAAATGACCCCTCTGTAGATGGTTTTAGGGTTTGGAATACACAAGATAGAATGTATACATGGACGGTTAATAACTCATATACTCCTACTGTCATAGATCCTAATTCACAGGAAGTTGCTGATAATGCAACCTGGAATTGGGTATTCTTTCACTCCTACTTTACAACGGACGATGTTATAAAAGTTAGTTATGCCAATCCAATGCAGGTAGGTATTGATAAGTATACCTTTAGTCCAGGAGCAGCCACTTTCGCAAATACAGATAAAGCAAAGGATGAAATAAATAAAATAAATGTGTTCCCGAATCCATATTATGGAGTAAACTCCGAGGAGCTGAATAAGTATAACAGGTTTGTGACATTTAGTCACTTACCAACTAAAGCAACAATTAGAATCTTTAATCTTGCAGGTGTTCTTGTAAAAACCATTGAAAAAGATAACATGGATCAATTCCAGAGATGGGATCTTGCAAATCAGAATGGATTACCCGTTGCAAGCGGATTATATATAGCATATATCGATATGCCGGATCTTGGATCGACCAAAAATTCTGAAGGTGGCAATAATTCAAGAAGAACAAATTCTAGATAGATTCTAAATAAAATCAAGTTTAATAGGAGTAAAAATGAAAAAATTAATTAGTTTATTAACAGTAGTTTTTGCCCTCCTGCTTATGCTTGATGTTGCATATGCCGGAGGTGGAAACAGGACAGGAACGGCTGGAGCGGCAGAGCTTCTTATCCCTGTAGGTCCCCGCGGAATTGCTATGGGTGAGGCCAATGTTGCAACATCTTTTGGTTTAGAAGCATTATTCTGGAACCCTGCAGGTGTAGCAAAAATGGAAAACTCTTCACAAGTAATGTTCTCACATATGTCTTATATAGCAGATATAGGTGTTGAATATGGTGCCGTTGCAGCAAATTTTGAAGGATTTGGTGTTGTGGCTTTAAGTGTTAAAGGTTTGTCTGTTGGTGATATACCAGTAACGACCACACAAAGTCCCGATGGTACAGGTGCTACCTTCTCTCCACAGATGCTTGTAGCCGGATTGTGCTATTCGCGTCAATTAACTGACAGAATTTCGGTTGGATTAACCGGTAATTTCATAAGCGAAACAATGGGAGATGCTTCTGCTAGCGGTGTGGCATTCGATGTTGGTGTCATTTACGATAATCTCGCAGATTTAAATGGCCTAAGCCTCGGAGTTGTGTTGAAGAATATCGGTACCCAAATGACATATTCGGGACCGGGTCTTCTTACTCTTGCTGAGGATCAGGGACTCAATCGTCCTCCACAATATTATAGAATTTCTGCTGCAGCTTTCGAGTTACCTTCTAACTTCCAGTTAGCAGCGGGTTACAGACCGGTTCTGGATGAGATGAATTCTCTGCAGTTCAGCGGTATTTACCAGAACAACAACTTTTCTGGTGATGAGGCGAAACTAGGTGCGGAATATGGTTATAATAACATGTTCTTTATTCGAGGTGGTTATCAGTTTGCGATGCAGGAATCTGATAATTACATCTACGGTTTCACCGCAGGTGCTGGTATAAATTATGATATCGAAGGATTCGGTATTAGGATAGATTATGCCTTCAGAGACACTAAGTACTTTGACGGCAGCCACATATTTGCTCTGACATTAGGATTCTAATTCCTTAGAATTGAGCAAGTAAAAATTCGTATCCGTGCGGTTCAATGAACTGCACGGATTTTTTTGTTTAATCCACTGATATTTCCGATTATAGTATCAAGATTTCAGTGACGGGGATTATCCTCTTTATTAGAAGATATTTTTCTTTTTCTTTCGTTGATTGAATGAAACGAGAAAGGTGTTAAATATATGTTCGAAGCCAATCTGCCAGCAACAAAAGCTATTGTTGCTGCCACCGCACCTACCAGATTCATGTAATGAACAAAAATAATAAGTGAGAGAACGATTGTTAAAAATTCGGTTACCGTTCCTATTGTAATTGGCTTGGTATTTTTGGTGGCGACTAATACACCTCTTTGAATACTTATTAAAACAGTTAAAGCCGGGAAGAAAAACATAATCATAAGTGGCAGCCTGGCAAAATCTGTAAGTGAAATGGATAACCCGGATACGGTTTTAAACCAAAAATCAGCCAGAGGGGTAAAGGCAAACAGACCTAATAACGAAACCAGAATTCCTGCAAGAATCAATGCAAAATTAAAAAGAATATTAAACCCTTCTTTCTTTTCTCCAATAAGTGCAATCATAACTTCCTGATAAGATAGACCAAGCGCTCTGAAGACAAACACAAAAGATGTAACTACGGGTAGAACAGCAAGTGATTCTAAAGCCAACTTACTTTGTCCTACAAAAAATGTAACTAATGGCTGCACACCCAATCCGATCAATGAAGTTAAAGCTAAAGGATAGTAAAATTTTGATATCTCTCTATAAGTAAGTAATGGTTGAGTAGAATCCACAGTCAACTTTATTTTTTTTATTATCCCTTTTACCATAATTCTGCTTGCTGCTGCTTCCATTGTTACACCAATTGAAAGTGATGCTGCACCGATGACAACACCATCAAAATCTCCCCAGATGTATAGCCCTAACGCAGACAAAGACATTGCAGACAGTCTGGTAATTGTTCCATAAGCGACCCTCCTTGTGAGGTTATTTCTAATTAATAGTCCCTGGTAAAAACGTCGGTAGCCAATTGCCCCTGGCCAGGGAATTAAAATTATTGTGGCAATATGGGTTAGTTGAGAAACTTCTGCTGGTAATCCAATCAAATCTTCGGTAATAAAATAGAATAGATTCGGTATTACAAGTATTATCATTAAAAGTGTAAGTAATCCGTTAGCAGTGTATGTATAGTTTCTTAGTTTTTTAAAAGAATGCTCGTCTCTCACAAGGGCAACTGAGGCACTCATAATCATAATTATAGGTGCCTCAATTATTAAGGCCAGTGAATATGCTACACCGTATGCTGCGAGATTAAATTTTGGTTCGGGCGATCTTGCTATTAACGCTGCGAGGTATGGTCCCTCGACGGACATCATTAACCACGTAGCGGCAAGAGGTAACCAGAAGTAAAATATTTTTTTGTATGTAAGTTGAGTTGAAGAGTCAGACATTCAGTAAATTATTTTTATCTGAACCAAAATTAATGATATTATGTCAAACATCTTTTAGAGTTAATTGGGTTGAGATAAATTTAAACACTTACTATTTTTGTGGAAAATTGAAGGTATAGCTATGAAATATTTAATCTCTCCATTAGCTTTAATTTCTTTCATCATCTTTTTAAGTTGTACTGA